>CAXFFS010000022.1:0-18328 GCA_964002385.1 uncultured Gammaproteobacteria bacterium
CTTTGCCTGGTTTAGCTTTATTTTATGCGGGTTTAGTTAGGAGCAAGAACGCCGTTTCAGTTTTAATGCAGTGTTTTGCTATAGCATGCATTGCTTCAATCGTTTGGGTTGTTTACGGATACAGCTTAGCTTTCAGAGGCGATGGAGCTTTTGTTGGTGATTTAAGCGCTGCTTTCCTATCGGGCATCGGTAGAGATACCCTTTCTGGAACCATACCAGAAACAGTGTTTGTGATGTTCCAAATGACTTTTGCCATCATTACACCTGCTTTGGTAGTTGGTGCTTTTGCTGAAAGAATGAAGTTCTCAGCGATGTGTCTTTTTACAGTTTTGTGGCTAACCTTTGTCTATCTACCAGCTTGCCATATGGTTTGGGGCGGAGGTTTATTAGCTCAATGGGGGGTAATAGATTTTGCTGGAGGATTAGTTGTTCACCTAACTTGTGGAGTAGGAGCTTTAGTGGCAGCCTTAGTTTTGGGTAAAAGAAAGGGATTTCCCAATTCTGCCATGCCACCTCATAACAGAAGTTTAGTGGTTATGGGAGCTGCTATGCTTTGGGTAGGCTGGTTTGGATTTAATGCAGGAAGTGCTGTAGCGGCTAGTACAGATGCTGGTATGGCCATGCTGGTTACCCACATCAGTGCTGCTGTAGGAGCCTTCACTTGGATGGCACTTGAATGGATCAAACAAGGAAAACCCACAGTTGTTGGCATAGCCACTGGCATGGTTGCAGGACTCGCGACCATTACTCCTGCTGCAGGTACTGTAGGCCCTGAAGGCGCACTTCTTATTGGATTAATGGCTGGAATAGTGTGTTATTACGCAACTCAAGCTATTAAGGGGGTATTCGGTATAGATGATTCCCTTGATGTATTCCCAGTTCACGGAGTAGGGGGAATGCTTGGAATTATTATGTTAAGTTTTGTTGGAACTCAGGGGGGCTTCCTTGGCTCAGGAGCTAGTGGTGTTGCCGATGGAGGACCTTTAGTTCAATTAGTTATTCAACTTAAAGGGATTCTTGTAATAGGTCTTTGGACCGCAGTAGCTTCTTGGGTAATTTTAAAACTCGTCGGTTTAGTAACTGACTTAAGAGTTTCAGAAGAATCTGAGAATGAAGGATTAGATGTAACGGAACACGAAGAAAGAAGTTACGATTTAAGTTAAGTTTCTCCCAAAAAGAAACCGACAACAAATAAGTTAATTTGTGGTCGGTTTTCTTTTCCAGAAATAAGAAGATACACTTAAAATTTTAAAGGAAATAAGATTTTAAAAACGGACACTGTAATTATTGGGGCTGGAATTATCGGTCTTTCCATAGCTAAAGAAATTTCTAGAAAAGGTCATGAAGTAGTTATTCTTGAACAACACTCAAGGGCTGGTGAAGAAACTTCTTCCAGAAATTCAGGAGTCATCCATTCAGGTATCTACTACCCTACAGGCTCTAATAAAGCGACATTATGTGTTGAAGGAAATAGGCTACTTTACGAGTACGCAAAGAAAAGAAACATCTGGCATAGGAATACTGGAAAATTAGTAATTGCTTCAACGTCTGATGAAGAAGGTAAATTAGATTCTCTTTTAGAAAATGGTAGGAGAAATAATGTAAAAGACCTTGAGCTTATATCAAAAAAGAGGATCCATAGATTTCAGCCAGAAATACTTGCAAAATCTGCTCTTTACTGCCCTAGTTCAGGGATTATAGATGCAGCAGAATTAATCTTAAGTCTTGAAGCAGAAGTACAGCAGAAGAATATAATAACCAGTCATAACTCAGAAGTTGAAGAGATAGAAGTCTCAGATTCAACGGGTATTACTTTACACGTAAGAGCAGACGATAGCTTTACTATAGAAGCGGATAATGTAATTAATTCTGCGGGACTACATGCTGTGGATTTAGCTAGGAAAATTAAAGGGATACCAGAAGGTATTTTTCCAAAAAGCTATCTAGCAAAGGGACATTACTTCCAACTTAGCGGCAATCATCCTTTTAAAAAACATCTAGTTTACCCGCTTCCTACAAAAGACAGTCTTGGTGTGCATGTAAGTTTTGATATGAGCGGTAAAGTTAAATTCGGTCCCGATGTATCCTGGATAGAGGATATTGATTACAGCTTTAATGAATCTAGGAAAGATGATTTTGTTTCTGCAATAAAAAACTACTGGCCTGATCTAGATCCTGATAAATTAATTCCTGATTACACGGGTATTAGGCCAAAGATTTATGGTCCTACAGAAGAGCCAGCCGATTTTGTTATACAAACTTCCAAGCAGCACAAAATAAAAGGATTGGTAAATTTGTTTGGAATAGAAAGTCCCGGACTAACTTCTTCGCTGCCCTTAGCTAAGAAAGTAGCGAATCTTTTGTTTTAGATGGAAGAAAGATTACCTCTTGTGACAATTATGGGTCCCACTGGAGTAGGCAAAACTGACCTGGCTATATCTTTGTTTAAGACGGTTTCATTAGAGATTATCAGCGTGGATTCAGTTCAAGTTTATAAAGGGATGGATATTGGAACAGGAAAGCCCTCAAAGGAGATTTTGGACAAGTACCCACATAATTTACTTAGTTTTATAGACCCCTGGAAATCTTATTCAACAGCCCTTTTTATTAATGATGCTACAAGAGAGATAGATTTATGTGATAAATCAAAAAAAGTTCCACTTCTAGTAGGTGGAACTATGCTTTATTTCAAGTCTTTATTAGGTGGTATTTCAAGAATGCCCAAAGCTGATCAAAATGTTAGGAACGAATTATCTTGTGAAGCAAAAGAACGTGGATGGGAATCTCTTCATAAAAAACTTACCGAAATTGATCCTGAATCTGCTTCAAGAATTCATCCGAATGATTCGCAACGTATACAAAGAGCGTTAGAGGTTTATCTGGTCAGTTCTAAAACCATGACTGAGTGGCGGAAAAGAAATCAAGGTAGTGAACTTGTAAAATCTAGAGAGGTTATGCAATTTGCTGTTGAACCAGAGAGTAGAGAATCTTTAAGACAGGATGTTAAGAAAAGGTTCTTATTAATGCTGGAAGCAGGGCTAGTACAAGAAGTGGAGAGGTTATTGGACTTAAAGCAAATGGATTCTAAGAAAAGTTCTATGAAGAGTGTAGGATACAGACAAATATGTGACTATTTAGAAGGCAAGACTGCCTACGAAGAAATGACAGTAAAAGCCGTGAATGCAACTAGGCAATTAGCCAAGCGTCAAATGACTTGGTTAAGGGGATGGAAGAATCTGCATTGGGTAAGCCAAGACACTAAGGCTTCTGTTAAGTTAATAGAAAAGAAGTTGAGACTAAAAAAATAAATGGTTGAGTCTGTTTTTCAGAAGGCTGTAATAGTTCAGGTTGAGTTGCCCAAAAAGAGAGAGAGGTCTTCCTCCTTAAAAGCTTTTGATGAATTTAAAGAATTGGTACTTTCATCTGGAGCAGAGATTTCTGATGAAGATTTCTCTAAACAGGCTAAACCTACTTCGGGTCTATTTATAACTAAAGGAAAGGCTGAAAGAATAAAGGATTCCTTAGAACAAACGGAATCAGAGCTGGTTATTTTTAATCACGATTTGACCCCTTCACAAGAGAGAAATCTAGAAAATATATTTCAAGCTCGAGTGCTTGATAGGACTGGATTAATTTTAGATATATTTGCAGAAAGAGCTTCTAGCCATATAGGTAAACTTCAAGTGGAGCTTGCCCAGTTGTCTCACCTTTCTACACGGCTCGTCAGAGGATGGAGTCATTTGGAAAGGCAAAAAGGAGGTATCGGTTTGAGGGGTCCAGGGGAAACTCAGTTAGAAACTGACAGGAGGCTCCTTAATCAAAGAATTAAAAATATAAAAAATAAGTTAAGTAAGTCTCACAAGCAAAGGGAGGTCAATCGGTATTCACGAAGAAAAAGTAATAAAACCCTAGTTGCCTTAGTCGGTTATACAAATGCTGGGAAGACTACTTTGTTTAATCTATTAACTGAAAGTCAGCTTTATGTAGCCAACAAGCTTTTTGCTACCCTTGATTCGGTCACTAGAAAAAATAATGTTTCAGGTTTGGAGGATATTCTTTTTTCTGACACCGTTGGATTTATATCGGATTTACCTACAGAACTAATAGAATCTTTCAAAGCCACTTTAGATGAACTGAAATCAGCAGATATTTTGGTTCATGTTGTTGATATTTCAGATCCGGATTTCATTTATAAAACGGAGCAAGTCTTGTTAATTTTGAAGGAATTAGGAATATCAAACATTCCTTCTATTCGGGTTAACAATAAATCTGACAAAGTAGATATAGATGAAATTTCTAATGAGACTTCTAATAACAATAATGAAGTCTGGGTGTCAGCTCTCAAGAACACAGGCATGGAACACCTTGTAAATTCTATCCAGTTCAACAGAAAAAAATTCATGGTAAAAGAGTGGATAGAATTAGAACCCAACCAAGGAAAAATTAGAGCTAAACTTTATTCTCTTGGCAGGGTCTTAGAAGAAACAACAAGTGAGACAGGTCTGATACAATTGCAGTTAGAAATAGATAAAAATGAACTAAACAATCTAATTTCTAACAAAGGTATAGATTTAAAGAATAATAAAATTAAGGAAGCAATCTGATGTCTTGGAATGGAAATAATGATAATAATAAAGACCCTTGGGGGAGAAAGGACGGCCCGCCTGACATAGACGAGGCCATAAATAAATTCAAAGAAAGAATAAGCAGTATTCTGGGAGGGTCTTCAGGTGGATCTGGACCTGGGTTCTCAAAAAAGAATATTCTTTTTGGTTTTATTCTGGTTGTTCTTATCTGGACTGGAATGGGTATTTACCAGGTAGAACAAGCGGAGCGATCAGTGGTCTTGAGACTGGGTGAGTACATGGACACAAAAGGCCCTGGCTTACGATGGAATCCCCCGATCATTGATAGTTGGACAATAGTTGATGTCGTTAGAGTAAGACCGCATAGACACGATGCTCTTATGCTTACAAAAGATGAAAATATTGTAGCTGTAACTATTTCAGTACAGTATCAGATTAATAATCCCGAAAAATACGTTTTAGACATCAGGAACCCTGATAACAGTTTAGCTCAAGCCACAGAGAGTGCTTTGAGACATGTTGTTGGTAGTTCGATTATGGATGATGCTTTAACCACGGGAAGGGAGCAAATAGCACAATTAACTAAAGGCAGACTCCAGGAATATCTTGATAGGTACGAGACAGGATTACAGGTGGTTATTGTAAACATTGAAGATTCCGCCCCACCAGACCAAGTACAAGCAGCTTTTGATGACGTTATTAAAGCCAGGGAAGACGAAGTCAGGGTTAGAAATGAAGCTGAAACTTATGCGAATGGACTGGTTCCGGAAGCCAGAGGAGAAGCACAAAGAATGATCCAGGATGCTGAAGCTTACGAAGCTCAAGTCATTGCAGAAGCTCAAGGTGATGCTACCAGATTCGATCTACTTCTTTCTGAGTACCAGAAAGCTCCAGATGTAACAAGAAATAGACTTTATTTGGAAGCAGTACAAAACGTAATGTCTAACAGTACGAAAGTTATGATAGATGTTGAAGGCGGTAACAACATTCTCTATTTGCCACTTGATAAAATTGTTAGGCAAAGTGATGAAAGTGTATCGGTACAACCTTCAAGCCCTGGTACTGGTAGTTCTTCATCTATTAGAGAATTAACTGATCGAGTTATTGAAGAGATCAGAAAAAGAAATAGGCAATAAGGGAGGGAGGATAAATGAAAAAATCTAGTATTTTTATTTCGGCTTTAAGTCTTATCGCGGTCATAATTATTTCACAATCTTTATTTGTTGTTAGTGAGATTGAAAGGGCAGTGAAGCTGAGATTTGGAGAGATTGTTCAGTTTGATCTTGAACCGGGATTGCACTTTAAGTGGCCGATCGTTAATTCAGTCAGATATTTTGATTCAAGAATATTAACTTTAGATGCCCAACCACAAAGGTATTTAACTTCAGAAAAGAAAGCTCTGATGGTTGATTCATTTATCAAATGGCGGATTAAGGACGTTGCCAAATATTTCACCACCACTGGAGGAGATGAAGAAAGAGCTAAGCGCCTTCTGAGTCAAAGGGTTGATACCGGTTTAAGAAATGAATTTGGTACTAGAACTGTAAAAGAAGTTGTTTCAGGAGAAAGGGATCAGCTAATGAATTCCTTAACATCTATGCTAGATGGGATAGCACAGGAAGAACTGGGTGTAGAAGTAATAGATCTTCGGGTTAAAAGAATCGATTTACCCCTTGAAGTAAGTGAATCTGTTTACAACAGAATGCGTACCGAAAGAGAAAGGCTTGCAAGAGAGTTAAGAGCTCAAGGCAATGAAGTGGCTGAGAAAATAAGAGCAACCGCTGATAAAGACAAAACCATCATTCTGGCAGACGCCTATAGGGAAGCAGAGGAAACTAGAGGCAACGGAGATGCAAAAGCGACAGCAACTTATGCCGAAGCTTACTCCAAAGACCCAGAATTTTATGATTTCACCCGAAGTCTTAAAGCCTATCAAGCTACCTTTCAATCAAAAGGAGATATTTTACTAATTGACCCTGATAGTGATTTTTTCAAGTATCTAGATAATTCTAAGATAGATTAAGAATCTAACTTAAATGCCGTTTAAGATATATTTTCAGTAAGCGCTGTTAATGAGTAACTCGATTTCTCTTTTAGGTTTGCAATGGGGAGATGAAGGTAAGGGTAAGGTAGTCGATCTCCTGTCAAAGGACATCGATGCCGCTGTTAGATATCAAGGTGGTCATAATGCTGGGCATACCCTGATCATTGATGGGAAGGAAGTGGTTTTTCATTTACTGCCTTCCTCCATATGTCATAAGAATATTAAGTGTTTTTTGGGAAGAGGTGTTGTCATCAGTCTCGAAGCACTTTTTTCTGAAATAGATGATGCTTTTGAGTTTATAGGGGATCTACAGGATAGGTTAGTAGTTAGTAACGCTGCCTGTCTTATACAGCCTTATCATCAAAAAATTGATCAACTCAGGGAAAGATCAAGAAGTGGAACAAAAATTGGAACAACAGGAAGGGGAATAGGACCAGCCTATGAAGATAGGGTAGGCCGAAGATCTATAAGGGTAGCTGATTTGTATGATCCCCAAGTACTGAAAGTAAAATTGGAAGAAGCTCTTGATATCTACAACTTCTTGATCAAAAGGCATGATGAAGCTCAACAAGAAGATTTAAATGAACTGCTGGATAAAAATCTTAAACAAGCAGAAAGATTAAAACCTTTTGTGGGAAATGTGATCGCAGAATTAAAAGCATTTCAAGAAAGCAACAAAACAATTCTTTTTGAAGGGGCACAAGGTGCTCTCTTAGATTACAGCCTAGGAACTTATCCTTTTGTAACTTCGAGTAACTCTTCTTTAGGAGGAATAGCTTCTGGTGCAGGCATCAGTGCAACCAGCATAGATTATTCCTTAGGTATATCTAAAGCATATACAACTCGAGTGGGAGAAGGACCCTTTCCAACTGAATTAAATGATGAAATAGGCAGTTATCTTGCCGAAAAAGGAGGGGAAGTCGGTGCCTCGACCGGAAGGCCCAGAAGGTGCGGTTGGTTAGATGCAGTATTGCTGTCTCATTCAGTTTATTTGAATGGTATTAATGGAATCTGCTTAACAAAGATAGACGTACTAGATGGTTTAGACAAAATAAAGATATGTACAGATTATTCTAGTTCGTTATCAAGAGAGGAAATTTTAGAATCCTTGACTCTCAATGACATTGAGCCTCAGTACATCGAACTCGAGGGTTGGCAAGAACCCACAGCAGGAGTTCAAAGATTTGAAGATTTGAATAACAAGGCAATTGATTTCATAGCCAAAGTCGAAGAACTTTGTGGGGCCCCCATAGTTATGATTTCCACAGGCCCTAGACGTGAGGATGCAATTATCCGAAAATACCCTCTATAGAAATGAAATACTTGTTGATATCAATCCTTGCAGCTCTCTCACTGTCTGTATTCGCCAATGAGACCATAGTTTATGAAATAGGCAATGAACTTAAATTAAAAAGAGACAACTCACAGGTCTTGTATCACTACAAGCACGATGCCATTGAGCTGAGTCTAAATAGAGACTTCTTAGACTCTCCTTACAGATTATTTATTGATGCACGAGATCTGTATAGAGTTAAAAAAGGTGAAAAGATAAAACTACTTGAAAGTTTTAGGGACGGAAGAATTTTTAAGGTTGAACTCCTGGAGGAGCAACCCAAGAGAGATTATTACTTCGTTGAGCTTGAGAGCTTAAAAAATTATTTATTAATACTACCCGAAACCTCCTCTGGCTAGGCTGCAAATGGCTAAACAGTTAAGGAAGTGGCTACTGTATGCCTTCGCTTCCATCCTTTCTGCAATTCTATTTCTTTTGGTGGGTGTATTCTTTAATTGGTTTGGGGTTTATCAGGGAACCGGAGAAGTTATTGAGCTTAATAAAATTAGCTCTTCCTTCATTGAGGAAGGCGAAGTTAGTCAGAAGCCCTCAGCTAAAAAGATACTATTTGGAGATTTGCATGTTCATACGACTTTCTCGTTTGATGCATTATTGTTAAATCTCCCTATTGCAAATGGAGAAGGAACCCATCCGGTAGCTGACGCATGTAACTTTGCTCGATTTTGTTCAAATCTAGATTTCTTTGCAATTACTGACCATGCTGAGTGGTTAACTAAAAGAGAATGGAAAGATAGTCTGGACTCAATTCAAAACTGTGCGCGAGTTTCTGATAATTTAGACGAGCCACCTTTAGTGCCTTTCTTAGGTTGGGAGTGGACTCAAGCCAGTGTGAATAAAGATACTCATTATGGTCATAAGAACATAATTATTAGGGGTATAGATAAAGAAGAAGTGCCTTCAATGCCTATTTCAACTACTTCAGGAGCTTTTAATAGCTTTGCTTTTGGTAGTACTACTCTGGTTACTGCTGCTGCGGTACTGTTAGATTTTCCTAATAGAAAACATTATTTGGACTGGAGATTCAAATCCTTAGTTGCAAAAGCTTCTAAAGATTGCAAGCAAGGAGAAGAACTCAACAGTAATTCAGATTGTTATGAAAAAGCAGAAACCTCTGCAGAGCTATTCCGAAAACTTGAACAGTTAAATTTAGATACATTAGTCATCCCACACGGAAGTGCATGGGGAAATGTAACTCCTCCTCTGACTTCTTGGGACTTGCAACTAAACCCGAATGCACATAATGCTTCCCTTAATAAACTTTTAGAAATTTATTCAGGGCATGGAAATTCTGAGGAATATAGACCTTGGGCTCCAATGGAGGTTCAAAACGACGAGACCTTGTTGTGTAATCAACCCAGTCAAAGTTATGTACCGGATTGCTTCCAAGCTGGAGAAATTATCAGGGAGAGATGTAGAGTATCTGCAGGATCTGATGAAGAATGTAATAAAAGAGCTGTAGAAGCTAGGCAAATATTTGTGAGTTCCAATCCATTAGGGTTGCTGACTGTACCGGGATACGATCCTATGGAGTGGAAAGATTCAGGGCAATGCAAAGATTGCTTTTTACCGGCTTTTGATTATCGACCTAAAATGTCAGCTCAATACGCATTAGCACTTACGGACTTCTCAACTGAAGAGCCCTTAAGATTTAGATATGGCTTTATAGGTTCTAGTGATAACCACCAGGCCAGACCGGGAACAGGTTATAAAGAAAATAAAAGGAAATTAAATACTGAATCTCGTGTTGATATGGAAAGCCAAACAGGCAGAAACTTTATGAATCCGAGATTATCCGATCCCAAATTGCCTTTAGCACAAAAATTAGATCTTGGTCCGGACTCTGAACTGGAGTGCTATGGCATCCAGTGTTCCAAGGTAACCCTACCTCTTCAGTCTGAAAGAGCTTCTTCTTTTCTCTATACAGGAGGATTGGTGGCTGCGCATGTCGAGTCAAGGAACAGGGAAGAGATTTGGGGTGCTTTAAATAGCCGTGAGGTTTACGCAACCAGCGGAGAAAGAATCTTGTTGTGGTTTGACTTAGTAAATCACCCCGATGGATCAACAGTGCCGATGGGAGCTGAAACTGAAATGTCTTCTTCTCCAAAATTCCAAGTGAAAGCACTGGGTGCGCAGAAACAATTACCTGGATGCAGTCCCATAGATAGCGAGAATCTGAGTTCCAAAGTGCTAGAAAGGCTTTGCAGAGGAGAATGTTTTAATCCCTCTGACGAAAGAAAGAATATCTCTAGGATTGAAGTAATAAGAATAAGGCCTCAAGTTTATGAAGGCGAACCAATCAACGCATTGATAGAAGATCCATGGAGAACATTTAAATGCGAGCCATCACAAGAGGGTTGTCAGGTTGAGTTTATTGATGAACAATTTGAAGGCAGCAGCAGAGAAATAGTCTATTACGTCAGAGCAGTACAAGAACCAACTGAAGCCATTAATGCCAGTGGTTTGGATTGTGAGCTAGATCAAAATGGTAGATGTATAAAAGTTAATCTTTGTGGAGATCCTAAGGGTAAAGGCAAAGGAGATTGTTTATCTTTTACTGAAGAAAGAGCTTGGTCTTCACCCATATTTGTAAAATTTAATTCTAGCTCGCTTTAATAATTTTATCTAAGACTGCATTAACCAACTTATAGCCTTCAACCGAACCATATTTCTTAGTCATTCTGATAGATTCATTGATAATTATTGCGAAATCTAATTCTTTATTCTTTAGCTCAAATAACGCAATCCTGAGAGCATTTTTTTCTATAACATCAAGTTGTTTAATAGGTCGATCAAGATTCTTTTGGATTACTTCATCAATATTTTCTTGGTTGTCTAAAACTCCTTTTAGAATATCCTTATAAAACGCATTAGATTTCTCTGAAGGGTGATTTTTGAGTACATCTTTCAAATCTTCTCCACTCAATTCTAATTCATATAAAGTTTGTAGAACCTTGTCTCTTGATCTTGTTGGAGAGAAAGTCTTAGGTGACTTAGTCATAGAGAAGCTAATTGCTCAAGCAACTCCATAGCACTCTGAGCTACTTCCGCACCTTTATTACCTTCTTTTGGATCTGCTCTTTGAATGGCTTGTTCTTCGGTCTCCGTAGTTAGAACTCCAAAGAGAACTGGTTTATTTGCTTCTAATGAGACGCTAGTTAACCCATTGGCACAGCTACTTGAAACAAAATCAAAGTGAGGTGTTTCCCCTTTAATGACAGCACCCAGAGCAATGACAGCATCGATGTTATTTTCGAGCATCCTTTTTGCTGCTAAAGGCAACTCATAGGCTCCAGGTACTTCAATTTTTACAATATTGTTTGGTTCCACACCTTGAGATGTCAGCTCTTTCTCAGCATTTTCTAACATTACATCCACAACAAACTTATTCCACTGAGTTGAGAGCAATCCATATTTGGCATTAATGGAAGTATTTGAAGCTTTAAATTCTTTTTTTCCTTTTGGAGTCATAGTTTTCCTAATTTATAAATTCCGTTATTTCTAGATCAAATCCAGCCAGTGGGTATTTTACTTCTGAGCCAAGCAGTTTCATCTTTTTTACACCTAAATCTCTGAGAATTTGTGAACCTATTCCAATTATCCTGTTATCCACAGTCTCAGATCTCTTATGCCTAAGCTCACCTTTTAAAAATTTCATATTATTAAGGATTTCTTGAGGAGTTTCTCTTTCAGTTAATAAAAGAAGAATTCCAGCTTTTTCTCCTTGTAATTTCTCTAGAGCTTGAGAATAAGAAACTCTACTGCCAAATTCATTTATGCCCATGACATCCTGAAGGGTGTTAAGAGTTTGCACTCTTACTAAAGTATCTTGATTTGGAGATACTTTTCCTTTTACTAAAGCCAAATGAATCTGCTTAAAGATCACATCTTGATAGGCTATTAGAACAAATTCACCGTGTTCATTTTTAACCTTTGTTGATTCAATCTTTTCAACACTCTTTTCATTAATGTTCCGGTAATGAATTAGGTCTGCGATAGTTCCCATCTTGAGATCATGTTTCTTCGCAAACTTCTCCAAATCTTTTCTTCTAGCCATGCTTCCATCTTCATTCATGATTTCAACTATTACAGCAGCTTCTTCAAGTCCAGCTAATTTGGCTAGATCCAGCCCCGCCTCTGTATGACCTGCTCTAGTTAAAACACCACCATCAGACGACCTTAAAGGGAACACATGTCCTGGTTGAACTATGTCTTTTGGAGAAGCATTCTTTTTCACTGCAGCTAAGATTGTTGTAGCTCTATCTGCAGCGGATATACCTGTTGTTACACCTTTTGCTGCTTCGATGGAAACCGTGAAAGCAGTTCCTTGCTGAGTTCCGTTGTCTTTGACCATTGGCTCGAGGTTAAGTTGTTCACATTTTTTTTGATTTAAAGCCAAGCAAATTAATCCTCTAGCATGTGTAGCCATAAAGTTTATGGCTTCAGCTGTTACTTTTTCAGCAGCAAGAATTAAATCTCCTTCGTTCTCTCTTTCTTCATCGTCCATGAGAATAATCATCTTTCCTTCAGAAAGGTCTGAAATTAATTCTTGGATTTTATTAAGTTCCATCTTTATGAATATATTGGTTTAGTAACAAGTTTAATATCAGGTCCTATTTCGTTGATTTCCTTTAGTTCCAGGTGGATTGTACCTATGTTTGAAAAAGAACTTTCGAATTCTGAGAAATTTATTTTGTTTTTTCCTAGTGTTGTAGGCGCTACATAAAATATTAGTTCATCTATTAATTTCGAAGCTATGAAACTGGTGTTTACTTTGGAACCTGCTTCAACCATAAGATGATTACATTCTTCTTTATTAAGATAATCCATTACTTTTTTTAATGAAACTCGATTAGACTTTCCTGAAGCTTCAACTATCTTTATCTGAGAATTTTGGTAGTCAACTTTCTTCAACTTGTGACAAAAAATAGTGGTTTCTAATCCATCGGTTAACAGATTCTCGTTACCCTTTAATCTTAACTTGCTATCTAAGACATATCTTTTGGGGTGGATCCCTTTACCCAGCTTTTTAAATTCTTTGTTTCTAACTGTCAGCTTAGGATTATCGGCTAGAACTGTCTCAATGCCTGTCAAAATTGCGTCTGCGTTTGCTCTTAATTTGTGCACATCTTCTCTTGATTCCTTTGAAGTTATCCATTTATTCCCTCCAGTTTTAAGCCCAATACCCCCATCTAATGAGCAGGCTATCTTGCATGTAACAAAAGGGCGCTTGCGATTAATTCTTGAGAAGAAACCTCGGTTTAGTTCTAAGGACTCGTTTTCTAATAAACCAGATTTAACTTTAAGCCCAGCTTTCTTTAGCTTTTCAACTCCTTTCTGAGAAGGGTCTTTACATCCTATATAAACCTCTTTTATGCCTTCTTCAATTATGGATTTGGTACAAGCAGGAGTTCTTCCTTGTTTACTGCAGGGTTCTAAGGTTACATAAATAGAGCTATTTCTTAGCCTGTTAGCGGCTTTATCTTTAAAGTTGGTATAGACATTCTTGATGGCGTCTATTTCAGCATGATCTTTTCCGGGTTTATGCGTGAAGCCGGTTCCAATAATTTTGTTATCTTTAACTATGACAGCACCTACCATGGGATTAGGTGAAGCTAAGTATCTTGCTTTTTCAGCTACTGATAGAGCACTCAGCATATGCTCATGGTGAAAATCCTTCACTAATCTTTAGTTAGCTTATCAACTTCTTCGCTGAATTCAGTTATGTCTTCAAACCTTCTATACACAGAGGCAAAACGTATAAAGGCAACTTCATCTATACGCCTTAAACGTTTCATAATTACTTCACCTATTAATCTGGATCTAACCTCTCTTTCTCCAGTTGATCTAATATCCTTTTTGATGTCTTCTATTAAGGTCTCTACCTCTTCTTCTCCTACCGGTCTTTTTTCCAATGCTCGATACAGGCCTTCCCTTAACTTTTGTTCATTAAAAGGTTCTCGCATATTATTCTTAGACTTAATTACTTTTGGCATCAATAATTCAGCAGATTCAAAGGTAGTAAATCTCTCACCGCACGCAGGACATTCTCTTCTTCTTCGAGTTTGTGATCCTTCGGAAATCAATCTGGAATCTATGACTTTGGTATCGGTATGGCTACAGAACGGGCAATGCATAATTAGTTTTTGAAAGAATACACAGGAAATTTTTCACAAAGATTCTTAACTTCAGATTTTACTCTATTTATTTCAGCTTCGTTTTCTAAATCTTTTAGAATGTCACAAATCCAGGAAGCTATTAAAGAAACCTCGCCTTCTTTAAACCCTCTTGTAGTTACTGCAGGCGTTCCAATTCTTAATCCACTAGTTACAAAACGTGACTGAGGGTCATTAGGTACGGCGTTTTTATTCAAAGTTATATTGGCTCTGCCCAATGTTTCTTCCACATCTTTTCCCGTGATACTTTTATTAATTAGATCCACGAGAAACATATGATTTTTAGTACCTTTGGAGACTATTTCAACTCCTCTCTCCTGAAAAACTTGGCACATGGTGTTGGCATTTTTTAATATTTGAGCCTGATATGACTTGAATTCGGGTTCTAATGCTTCCTTAAAACACACTGCTTTAGCAGCGATAACATGCATTAAGGGTCCGCCTTGCGATCCTGGAATCACCGATGAATTTATTTTCTTTTGTATTTCTTCATTGTGTTTGGCCAGGATAAGGCCTCCTCTTGGGCCTCTTAAAGTTTTATGTGTAGTAGTGGTAACAACATCGGCAAATGGAATGGGCGAAGGGTAAAGACCAGCAGCTACCAGTCCTGCTACATGAGCCATATCCACAAATAAATAAGCCCCAACTTCTTCAGCAATGAATCTAAATTTTTCCCAATCAACGATTCCTGAAAAAGCGGAAAAACCAGCAATAATAACTTTAGGTTTATGTTTTTTTGCTAAGGATTCAACTTGTTTATAATCTATATCCCCAGTTTTTTCATCCAGACCATATTGAACAGCTTTATAAGTTTTGCCAGAAAAATTTACGCTTGTTCCATGGCTTAAATGACCTCCGTGGTCAAGGCTCATACCGAGAATCACGTCGCCCGGTTCACACAAAGCCATATAAACAGCCAGATTGGCACTAGAACCAGAATGTGGTTGAACATTAGCAAAGTCAGCTTCAAAAAGTTCTTTTGCTCGTTCAATTGCGAGACTTTCAGCAACATCTACAAATTCACATCCACCGTAATACCTTTTTCCAGGGTAGCCTTCTGCATATTTGTTGGTTAAAACTGAACCTTGCGCTTCAAGAACGCTCAGAGAGGCATAGTTTTCTGAGGCAATGAGTTCTATGTGATCTTCTTGTCGGTCTAACTCTCCTTTAAGAGCCTTCCACAGATCAGGATCGTAATCTTTTATAGATTGATTATTTAAGACCATAATTTTTTTAAGAAGACTGATTATACCTAACGAGACATAACATCTCAGTGCTTAATTTAAGGCTTCTTAGTTTTAATTGGTCTTTTTCTGTTTGAGTTTAAAATTGAGCAAGGTTTTTCTCTGCAAGAGGTTCCGAAACAGCCCCTAGCGGTACAAAATTCTCTTCCATACAAAATAATTTGAATATGCAACTTATTCCACTCAGATTCTGGAAAAATTCTTTTAAGGTCCTTCTCTGTCTGCTGTACATTTTTCCCATTAGTTAATTTCCACCTTTGGGCTAAGCGATGAACGTGGGTATCAACAGGGAAGGCAGGATAGCCAAACCCTTGACTCATAACCACTGACGCAGTCTTATGTCCAACTCCAGGTAAGGCTTCAAGTTCCACAAAAGATTTGGGTACTTTACCTCCATGTTTTTTGATTAAAATCTTTGACAGTTCAAAAATCGATTTAGATTTCTGAGGGGATAGTCCACATGGTTTGATAATCTTTTTTATTTCTTTGATGCCAAGTTTGATCATCCTCTGCGGATTGTTTGCTTTTTTGAACAATAAAGGAGTTATCTTATTAACTCTGATATCAGTGCATTGTGCTGAAAGGATAACTGCTATCAGCAGGGTAAAAATCGACTCATGATCTAGTGGAATAGGAGGGTCAGGATACAGTGCATTCAAAGACTCTGATATCAATAGTACTCTTTCGGCTTTATTCATTTATGAAACTGTTATATTTACCAATAATTAGTTATTCTACTAAAAGCAAATCCATTTTATTTACTTACTATTAGTAACTATATTTAGTGTTAAAAGAAGAAAAACCTCAATATCTTTTACAAAGATCAGTTGTCTTGCTGACTGTAATTATTTTTGCCTTTTACCTTCTCTATGATCTCAATTTTTTAAATCTGATCTTGGTATCAGATAAAAGTAAGATTTCATTACTCATCCTGGCAATTTATCTGGTTGCTACTCTACACTGGATCTACATAGCCAGAAGTTTAGATTCTGAAATGAAAGGAGCTGGTAAGGTTTCCGATTTCTTAAAGACTGCGGAGTCAAAGACACAAGTTGGAAGACAAAGTCTTTTAAAGATACTTGAAGATGAATTATCAAATAGGCATGCCCTGGGACACATGATTTCTGATATTTTATTAAAACTTGGCTTAACCGGGACGGTTGTAGGATTTATCCTAATGCTTTTGCCTATTGGCGAAATGAAAGATTTTGATCCAGAAAAAATACAGCCTTTACTCTCCTCTATGAGCGGAGGTATGGCAGTGGCTTTATACACAACTCTTTCGGGGCTGGTTACCAGTACTATTCTCAAATTCCAATACTTCTTGCTTGACTCTTCACTCAGTAAGTTAATAAATAGTCTTACTTCAAAAGATCTTGATTAAAGGGTTCAAATGAAACATAGAATTCTTGGTAATGGCGAAGGTCAAGATGCTTTTACTGATTTGCTCTTCAATTCTCTTTTAGGTTTTGCTTTCATGTTTGCAATTGCATTCATGCTGATATCTGATCCAAGTGAGGGCGGTAAGATAGATTCGAAAGCAGAAATTCTTATTTCAGTTAGATGGCCAGACCAACATCCGGATGATGTAGACGCGATTGTAGAAAGTCCTCAAGGAGGATTAGTTTGGTATCACAATAGAGATACAGGACTAATGCATTTGGATAGGGATGACAGAGGAATCTTTGCAGATAAGATGAATATTGATGGAGCGATGATTTCAAATCCTATAAATCAAGAAACTGTCACCATTAGAGCCCTTCAATCAGGGGAATATGTGGTCAACCTTCTTCACTATCAAGCTAACTACGACGAACCTCTAACTGTTGACGTTAAGGTTGAAAAACTCAATCCAGAAGTCGAGCTTGTTTACTATGGAAGCCATGAATTAGAAGGAGTTGGTGATGAAAAAACTGCGGTTAGATTCTCAGTTGATACCAAAAAAAATATTTCTAATGTAAATCAACTACAAAAAAGGTTACTTACGAAAGCTTTGGGTAGAGCTCCTTTGATAGAAAATAAAAGTGATTGAAGAAAGGATTCTGTTGGTTTCTGCTTATGTAGCCATAACGGTCTTACTTTTAATCTTCTGCCTTTATTCCAAGTTCTCAAATAAATTAAAAACAGCAATAGTCGTAGTAATGGCTTCTTTTTATGTCTTCACATGGATTGGATACAAACAGGTATTAGGATGGCCTTCAACACAAGAAATACCAGAGGAATTCAGACTTATTTGGGTCTCTATTGATGAGCCTGATAAATTTACTAAAAGGGAAGGGCAAATTTATTTTTGGATTAGGTATATGGATAAAGCTGGTATTCCATCTGGAAAACCCAGAGCTTTTAGCCTAGTTTGGAGTGAAAAAAATCATAAGATTGCTCAATCAGCTTTACTGAAGCTTAAAGAAGGAACACAACTTAACGGTAGAAAAACTTATGGAGTCTTAGATGCAGAAAAGTTTGATGAAATGGCAAATCCATACGAAGAATCTGTTTCTAATAACAATGAGGAAGGAAATCCTTCTTTTGAATTTCAAGAGGTAGCTCCTCCGAGTTTACCTCCCAAGACTAAGTTCGAAAATTAATCTATTAGTCTTCTGCCCCATACCAAGTGAATTGAGGTGCTTCCATATTTCCTAAGGAAACCTCCCTGTCTTCATGCGCTCTGGCCCTAACGTAATGATGTATATTATCTACGTCGTCTTCGGAAAGGACATCTGAAAAACCTGCCATACCATTACTTCCTAAGATACCCTCCAGCACTATTTTATTAAATAGATCATGGGTTCCTGTAGTCATCTTTCTTAAATCTGGTAGTCCTCCTGCAGACTTAACTACAAATCCATGACATACAGCACAGTATTGATTGTAATTACTTTCTCCATTACGGATTTGATCGTTACTCACATCTGCTAGGACCTGTTCGG
>CAXFFS010000023.1:0-18212 GCA_964002385.1 uncultured Gammaproteobacteria bacterium
CAACTTATTCATGATCTAAAAAATGCCAATAGAGAAGCAAGAATAAGTGTGAAGCTTGTTTCCGAAATAGGAGTTGGGACTATTGCAGCCGGAGTGGTTAAAGCCAAAACTGATCATCTGGTAATAGCCGGTCATGACGGTGGAACCGGTGCCTCCCCATTAACTTCTATAAAACACGCCGGTTTGCCTTGGGAATTGGGAATTGCAGAAACCCATCAAACCCTAGTGATGAATAACTTACGTTCCAGAGTTGTACTCCAAACAGACGGGCAAATTAAAACTGGAAGGGACGTAGCTATAGCGACATTGCTTGGAGCTGAAGAATATGGCTTCGCCACAGCACCTTTGATTACCTTAGGCTGCATAATGATGCGTAAATGTCATTTAAATACCTGCCCGGTAGGTATTGCTACCCAAGATAAAGAATTAAGAAAGAAATTTGAGGGAGATCCTGAACATGTGATCAATTATCTGTTCATGGTGGCGAAAGAATTAAGGATGATCATGGCCAAGCTTGGTTTTAGAACCGTTAATGAAATGATTGGAAGAGTTGATTGCCTTGAAGTGGACCAAGCAATAGATCACTGGAAAAGAGAAGGTTTAGATTTTTCCAGCATTCTTCATCCTGCAGAAATAATTTTTGAGGGCACAGAGGTATTCCATACTCAAGATCAAGATCATGGACTGGATAAAGCTTTAGACCACGAATTGATTAAACAAAGTAAGCAAGCAATAGAAAAAGCCGAAAAAGTTCACATTGAACTTCCTGTAAAAAATACCAACAGAGTTGTAGGCACAATACTCTCCAATGAAGTCTCGAAAGTGTGGGAAGACAAAGGACTGCCCGAAGATACAATAAACATTAAACTCAATGGCTCCGCGGGACAAAGTTTAGCCTCTTGGTTAGCCAAAGGAATCACCATAACCCTAGAAGGTGATGCTAATGATTATGTTGGAAAGGGATTATCCGGAGGCAAACTCATTGTCTATCCTCCGAGAGAAAGTACTTTTAAACCTGAAGAGAACATTCTTATCGGTAATGTGGCTCTATATGGAGCCACTGGAGGAGAAGCATATTTCAGAGGGATTGCAGCGGAAAGGTTTTGCGTTAGAAACAGCGGTGCCAAAGTGGTAATAGAAGGAATAGGAGATCATGGATGCGAGTACATGACCGGAGGTCGAGCTGTGATTCTAGGTCCTGTAGGCAGGAATTTTGGTGCGGGTATGAGTGGCGGGATAGCTTATGTTTATGATCCTGAGGACAATCTTGAGCAGTTATGTAATCTCGATACCTTTGAATTAGAAAAATTAGAAGTTAAAGAAGATATAGATGAATTAAAACTGTTGATAGAAAACCATTCAACTCATACAGACTCAGCCGTGGCTAAGAAAATATTAAAAGACTGGAAGAGAGAATTAAACCTATTTAAAAAGGTCATGCCCACCGATTATAAAAGAGTTCTTCAAGAAGAACTTAGAAAAGAAAAGAAGGCTGGATAGATGGGTAAAACAACTGGTTTTAAAGAGTTTAAAAGGGTTGTCGAGCCTTACAGGCCCGCCAAGGAAAGGGTCTTGGATTTCAAAGAAATCTACACAGATCATGATGAAAACAGCCTCGGCACACAAGCGTCGAGATGTATGGATTGTGGAGTGCCCTTCTGTCAGTCCAATGAAGGTTGTCCTGTCTATAATTTAATTCCTGAGTGGAATGATCTCGTTTATCAGAATAGATGGGAGGAGGCATTTGAAAGATTAATCGAAACCAATAATTTTCCTGAAATTACTGGGAGAGTCTGTCCGGCAGTATGTGAAGGGGCTTGCGTCTTGGGCATTACAGAAACACCGGTTGCTATAAAAAATCTTGAAGCCGCTATTTCAGACAAAGGTCTTGAAAATGGTTGGTTTAAAGCAGCCCCCCCAACAAACCGAACTGGCAAAAAAATAGCTATTGTTGGTTCAGGACCCGCAGGTTTATCGGCAGCTCAAGAATTAAATTTTGCCGGCCATACAGTGACTGTGTATGAAAGGGATGACAGATTAGGTGGCTTAATGATGTACGGGATTCCCAATATGAAGTTGGAGAAATCAATATTGGATTTCAGAGTGGAAATCATGGAACAAGAAGGCATTATTTTTTTTACGAATACTGACGTGGGAAGTGATGAAGAGAATTCAATCAGTATTAAAGAACTTTCAGAAAATAACGATGTTATTTTACTAGCAACAGGAGCAACTCAACCTCGAGATTTACCCATACCTAACCGAGATGCAGAGGGAATCCACTTTGCCATGGACTTTTTAAGGGCCAACACTAAAAGCCTTCTCGATAGTAATCACAAAGACCAAAATTACATAAATGCCAAAGACAAAGATGTGATCGTTATTGGAGGTGGTGATACTGGTACCGACTGTATAGGAACTGCTCTCAGGCACGGCTGTAAATCTTTAACCAATTTCGAGATCCTTCCTCAACCCCCTGTTGAACGAGCAGAAGATAATCCCTGGCCAATATTTCCCAAAACTTACAAAGTGGATTATGGCCATGAAGAATCCAATGAACTATTTGGAAGTGATCCAAGAGTATTCTCAATATCTGGGAAGGAATTTTTAAAAGATGACCAGGGTAATCTGACTGGCATAGTTACCGTTGAGGTAGACAATAATTTTAAAGAGATTTCAGGGACTGAGAAAGAATGGAAAGCTGACCTCATCCTTTTAGCTATGGGATTCTTAGGCCCTGAAGACTATGTGGTACAGAACTTAAAAGTAGATCTTGATGAAAGAAGTAACTACAAAGCTGAGCACAACATTCACGTGACTAGCAACCCTAAAGTCTTTGCTGCTGGTGATTGCCGAAGAGGACAATCTTTAGTGGTTTGGGCAATTAATGAAGGCAGAGCGGCTGCCAAAGAAATTAATAATTACCTGTCTTAACTGTTAACCCTTGACCACTCTCATTAAACCTTCTTGAACAGCTGAGGCTACGAGCACTCCTTCCCTAGTGTAAACACTACCTCGGTTAAAGCCCCTGGCATTACTCGCATTCGGACTATCAGTGGAATAAAGCATCCATTGATCTGCTCTAAAAGGCCTGTGAAACCACATGCCATGATCTAAGCTGGCACTTTGCACATTACCCTTGGCAAAGCTCAGCCTGTGAGGATTTAAAGAAGTGCTTAATAAACCCATATCTGAAGCGTAGGCCAGAATGGCTTGATGACAAATATCGTTATCAGGGAGCTTAGCTACTGCTTTCATCCAAACCTGCTTATAAGGTGGCTTCTTTTTAGGTTCATCGAACATGCCTTCACCAGGCAAGTTTCTTATCTCAATGGGTCGTTCTCTGGTAAAAAATTCTCTAAACCTCTCTGGCACCTTATCTATCATTTGTTTTCTTAACTCAAGATCACTTATGCATTCTTCAGGCCCTGGTATATCTGGCATATCAATTTGATGAGTCGGACCAGTTTCTTTTTTATGAAACGAAGAAGACATATTAAATATGGCTTCGCCTTTTTGTATGGCTATTACCCTTCGAGTTGTAAAACTCCCACCATCTCTTATCCTATCTACGTCGTAGATAATCGGTTGCTTCATATCACCCGGTCTTAAAAAATAAGCATGTAAAGAATGAACACTACGCTTTTTGTCCACCGTCTTTGCTGCAGCAGTCAACGCCTGCCCTAAAACTTGACCTCCAAAAACCCTTGGTCCACCTATGTTTTCACTTTGTCCTCTAAACAGATTGTCTTCCAATTGTTCCAAGTCGAGAAGCTTTATAAGCTTATCTAGTGCTTTTCTTTTCATATTTACTTAAATTTTCTTTCTTCCCACCAAGGAAAAAATTCGGGCATGTCTTTCGAAACTTTACTTGGAAACTCGGGTGAACGTTTTTCAAGAAAAGATTCAACTCCTTCCTTGGCATCTCCGCCCTGACCCAATTCATAAATAGCTCTTGAATCTACTTTATGAGCTTCCATTGGATGATCGGCGCCTAATAATTTCCATAGCATTTGCCTGGTCATGGCAACGGATACCGGACTGGTATTCTCAACTATTTCTTGGGCAATTTTATTCGCTTCTTCCAAGAGTTCATTCGCAGGGTGTATAGATCTGATCAAACCTCCTTCTTTTGCTTCTTCAGGAGAAAATACCCGTCCAGAGAAGGTCCATTCTAACGCTTTGTTAATGCCTACAACTCTCGGTAAAAACCAACTTGAAGCTGCTTCTGGAACCAGGCCACGACGGGCAAAGACAAAACCAAATTTAGCTTCTTCACTGGCAATCCTAATATCCATGGGAAGGGTCATTGTCACCCCAACCCCTACTGCAGGACCATTAAAAGCAGCAATGACAGGTTTTGGACAATCAAAAATGGCTAGGGTTGTTCTACCCCCTCCGTCTCGCATCCATTCAGGATCATCTTTTATACCTTCTGTCTCGCCCTTATTATTTCTTACCTCTCTATTAAATGTATTGCCCCCCGCACCTAGATCAGCTCCAGCACAAAATCCTCTGCCTGCTCCTGTAACGATAATTACCCTTATATCATCATCCTTTCCAGCTTTGTCGAAAGCTTCAATTAGGTCAGCTTGCATTTGACCCGTGTAAGCATTGAGTCTCTCTGGTCTATTTAGAGTAATGGTTAACACTTTGTTTTTTACTTCATAAAGAATGCATTCAAATTTCATTAAAATACCTCATAAATTTCTATATATATTGTGATCTACTTCATAAGCAGGGCTTTTTTTACTGGATTTTCCAACCTCTTCAGCTGGGACTCCTGCAACAGTTGTTCCTTCTTTCACATCAGACAATACAACACTGCCAGCAGCAATTTTGGCATTTTTCCCAATTTCTACGTTTCCTAAGATTGTAGCAGCGGCACTCAAAAGAACTCCTTCTCTCACCTTGGGATGGCGATCACCCGATTCTTTGCCAGTGCCTCCTAAAGTAACGCCTTGAAATATAGATACATTATCTTCAACAACAGCGGTTTCACCGATTACCACTCCTGTACCATGATCTATCATTACCCCTTTACCTATCTGAGCGGCTGGATGAATATCGACACCATAAACCTCAGAACATCGACTTTGAATAAATAGTGCCAGAGTATGCCTGTCATGAGTCCATAACCAATGTGAGACTTTGTGGGCTTGAAGTGCCCTAAAGCCTTTGTAAAACAGTAGTGGGGTTGAAAAATACTTACAGGCTGGATCCCTGTCTTTGGTTGCTATTAAGTCATTAGCTATATCAGAGATCATTTCCTCGCTTGAGTTTATGGCTTCTTTCATGACTCTTCTAAGCATCATCGGCTGAATAGAGGCATTTGAAAGATCATTAGCTAAGTGATTGGCCAAAGTAGAAGAAAAAGAGTCATGCTCCAACACGGTCGTATGAAAGAAACTTGCTAAGACTGGCTCTGCTTCAGCCCTTTTCCTGGTTTCTTTTCTAATTTCTTCCCAGACTTCATTCACTTCCATGAATTTTTTCCTTACTTAATTTAAAAGGAGCGTAATTGTACTCTACTGTGTGTTCTTGCTGAAATGAAACAAATAAGGATAATAGGCCCCCCTTTTTTATATTATTAATAGAAATGACTATGGAAATAACTGATCAATCAGGTGTCACACCTGACATAGAACTGGATGTACGTCAGACTTTTGATCTTGATGTGGATCTTAAGGTACCCGGATTCAGTACCGCTAACGATTATGTGCCATCTATTGATGAAGCATATAAATTTGATGAACAAACTACTTTAGCTATTCTGGCTGGTTTTGCCCACAACAGAAGGGTAATGATTCAAGGCTATCACGGTTCTGGAAAATCGACTCACATTGAGCAAGTGGCGGCAAGATTAAATTGGCCTTGCGTTCGAGTAAATCTAGACAGCCATATAAGCAGAATAGATTTACTTGGAAAAGATGCAATTGTTCTCAAGGACGGCAAACAGATTACTGAATTCAGGGAAGGTATTCTTCCTTGGGCTGTTCAAACTCCAACGGCACTTGTATTTGATGAATACGATGCAGGCAGACCAGACGTAATGTTTGTAATACAAAGAGTTCTTGAAGTTGAAGGTAAATTAACTTTACTGGACCAGAATAAAGTAATAACTCCTCATCCCTCTTTTAGACTTTTCTCGACAGCTAATACAGTAGGCTTAGGTGATACCACAGGCCTTTACCACGGAACGCAGCAAATAAATCAAGGACAGATGGATCGGTGGCATATAGTTTCAACTTTAAACTATCTTGATCCTGAACTAGAGCTTAGAGTGGTCTTAGCAAAAGTTCCAAGTTTTGATACGAAAGAAGGCAGAGAGGAAGTTGCCAACATGGTCTCTACCGGTAATTTAACCAGACAAGGATTTGCTAGCGGTGATATTTCTACCCTTATGTCCCCAAGAACAATAATTAGCTGGGCTGAAAACACTTCAATATTTAATGATAGAAATAAAGCCTTTGAAGTTACTTTTCTAAATAAATGCGATGAAACTGAGAGATCAATAATTGCGGAATACTATCAAAGATGCTTTAACGAAGATCTTGAAGATTCCGCTTCAGAGTCTTTAGAAGAAGAATAAATATACTTTCTATGCCTCCCCAATCCTCTTCTAACGAGAATCTAAAAGAAGCAGTCTCAGCAGCCACAAGAGCTTTAGCCCAAGACCCAGAATTAGAAATAAGCTTCGGTGGAATGCCCTCCACAGGCTCGAAGGTAGTCCTTTCCAATCCACCTACTAGAAAATCTGAATTGGCCTCTTTCAGGGGTAAAGCCGATGCCCTGGCCTGTTCAAAGAGATTTAGTAGTGATGAGATCTCCGTAGACACTGGCTCTTCTAAATTGAACTCTCTTTTAACAAAGTTGGAAGATGTGAGAGTAGAAATACTGGGATCTAAGAAATACGAAGGTGTTGCTGGTAATTTAAACGCCAGATTTGAAGATAAATGTAAGGCTTTTGCCGCTATAGAGGAAAAAGATGATTTGCTTGAACCTGCCCTAGAGTCCTGGTTAAGGCAAATGCTTTTACAAGAAAAGTTATCAAAACCTCAATTACAAGTTCTTAAGCCCTGGAAGAATCTATTAAATGACAAAGGCTCATCTTTTAAAACAGAACTCCTAGAATCATTGGAAGATCAAATTCAATTTGCCGAGACATCAAGAAAACTTCTTCATGCTTTAGAAATAGACCAAACTAGCTCTGAAGATGAACTGGACAAAGAAGCTGCTGATTCAGAAGACTCAGACAGTGAAGAAAATAGTTCTGATACAAATGAAGATGAACTCGAACTCGATTCTGACATGTCTCAAGAAATGGATTCGTCAGAATCAATAGAAGAGGACATGGAAATTGGTGACATCGATGAAGACGCTATAGTCGATGAAAACCAAGAGACTAATTCAAATAATTCCTGGTTAGAAAGGCTTGTAGAACAGACACTTAATTTCAAATATAAGGTTTATGCCAGAGATTATGATGAAGAAGTCCTGGCCGAAGAAATGTGTAGTTCCGAAGAGCTACAAAGACTCAGAAGACATCTTGATCAATTAATGGGACCAAGCAAATCCACTATCTCCAAGCTGGCCCACAGACTACAAAGGTTCTTACTGGCACAGCAAAACAGGTCTTGGGAATTTAATAAAGAGGAAGGTTTGTTGGATTCCTCTAAATTACACAAAATCATCCTAGATCCAGTTACGCCCTTAAGTTATAAGGTGGAAAAAGAAACAGAATTTAGAGACACAGTAGTTTCTATCTTGGTTGATAGCTCAGGTTCAATGCGTGGTAGGTCGATGACAGTGGCTGCTATATGTGCAGATATAATCAGCACTACACTTGAAAGGTGTAATGTAAAGACAGAGGTCTTAGGGTTTACAACCCGACAGTGGAAAGGCGGAGAGAGCAGAAAAAGATGGGTAGAAGATGGTAAACCTGAAAACCCAGGGAGACTTAATGATATAAGGCATATAATCTTTAAATCTGCTGATACTTCATGGCGCAGAGGTCAGAAAAATTTTGGTCTTATGCTAAGAGAGGGACTTTTAAAAGAAAATGTTGATGGAGAGGCTTTAATTTGGGCCCACGACCGGTTAGCGAGAAGACTAGAACAAAGGAAAATTCTCATGGTTATATCAGACGGTGCCCCTGTGGATGATAGTACCCTTTCCACTAACCCCAATAACTACCTAGATTTACACTTGAGACAAGTAATACACTCAATAGAAACCCAGTCTCCAATAAAACTCATTGCTATTGGCATAGGTCATGACGTTACCAGATATTACCAAAAAGCTGTTACTATCCACAGAGCTGAAGAGTTGGGTGGCGTAATGTTGGATCAATTAACAGAGTTGTTCAAAATCGATTAAAATTGTTTAAAATTGACAGATAATTTCTAAAGGAATAGGGTTGAATATATGAAGATTAAGTACCTAGACGAGTGTCCAAAAGGTTTACGTTATTTCGATGATGATGATCTTGAAAGTAAGCTAAAACCAAAAGATATCGAAGATATAGTAGAGATTTTTAAAACCCCATTAACGGGAAGCTATAACTGGGACTATACGGAAGCTGATAACAGACTGAAGAAGCTTTACGCGTTAGGCAAAAAATTGAACTGGAATGCAACCTTAGACTTAGACTGGTCAAAAGACCCATACCCACTTACAGAGTGGGCATCGGATCCAGAATTTCAGGCTTTTAAAGGATTTGAACCTTATGAAAAGATGTCTGAAGAGGAAAAAATTGAATGTTCCTGGCATGTTTTAGCCAGCGGTTTAAGTAATATAGTGCATGGTGAACAAGGAGCCTTACTAGTTGCCTCTCAGTTAGCTACTTGTGCTCCTACTTATAATGCAAAACTATATGCTGCATCTCAAACATTTGACGAAGCTCGTCATGTTGAGGTTTACAACAAGTACCTTCAAGAGAGAATAGGATGGAACTATCCAATTATGCCTGGACTAAAGCTTTTATTAGATCGGATACTGACAGACCCAAGATGGGATCTTAAGTTCATCGGTATGCAGATAATTATTGAAGGTCTTGCATTAGCTGCTTTTGAAAGGCAAAGAGCCACTGTTATGGACCCTCTGCTTAAAGATATTTTTTATCTTGTAATTAGAGATGAGGCTAGGCACGTAACCTTTGGTGTAAATTATCTTGAAGAATTTGTTGGTACTCTTTCAGAAAAAGAAAGAAATGATAGGGCTCAATTTGCTTATGAAGCTTGCGTGGTAATGAGAAACAGATTTGGATCCACCAATGTAATCAATCATTACGGGTGGGACGCGGAAGCAGCTGCTGAATCTCAAGTTGGTTCTGAAGCAGGAAGATTGTTTGCCAATCTCTTGTTTTCAAAGATCATGCCTAATCTTAGAAAAATAGGATTATTGACTGATGAAGTCTCAGAAAAATACGAGGAAATGGGCATACTTCAATTCAAAGATCTTGATGATGCTTCGGTTACAGATTGGGATGAAATGACGAAACCACTTGAATACGCTTACAAAACTGCCTAAAAGTTAGGGAAAACTAATATGAAAATAAAGTTAGTAGACACTCAGCCTACAGACCCAAGAGAATTTGATTTACCTGAGAAATTCTCTCCTAAAAATCTAGAAGATATTGCCGAAATTTTTCAAACTCCAATGACAGGTCACTACAATTGGGACTATTCAGATGCTGATACTAGAATCAAGAAGCTGTATGAATTAGGGAAGGAACTAAACTGGGATGGTGCTATTGACCTTGATTGGTCCAAAGGAATTGGTAGAGATGAATTCCCAGTAAAAGCTGAATTGATTGCTAGGTTAGAAGGCCCCTTGGCTGCTCTCCCAGAAAAAGATCGTCTAGAGTATATGCGTCATGATCAGGCATGGGCACTTAGCCAATTCCTCCATGGTGAACAGGGCGCCCTTTTAGTTGCTTCTCAATTAGTTTCTTGTGCCCCAACCTACCAAGCTAAACTTTATGCAGCTTCTCAAACTTTTGATGAAGCCCGACATGTTGAGGTTTTCGCTAGATACTTACAAAGGATCCATGGCCTGGAATATCCATGTAACAAAAATCTTAAAGCTTTATTAGATAAAACTCTTACTGATCCTAGATGGGATCTTAAGTTTATAGGTATGCAAATAGTTATTGAAGGACTTGCTTTAGCAGCTTTTCAGACCACTAAAGAAACATCCAACTGCCCTCTTCTAAGACAACTCGTCCATTATGTAATCAGAGATGAAGCAAGGCATGTAACTTTTGGAATAAATTATTTAACTGAGTTTTTACAAACTCTTTCTCAAGAAGAACTGGAAGAAAGAGCGCAATTTGCATACGAAGCTTGTGTCGTCATGAGAAACAGAATCATCAACACTGAACTTCCAGCTAAGTGGTTTGGAATTTCTGAAGAAGAAATACTTGAAATGATAGCTACCGATGAAACTCAAGATATTTTTAACAATCTTCTTTTCAACCGAGTCATGCCTAATCTTAAAAAAATAGGCCTCTTAACTGATAAAGTTTTACCTCTCTACGAGAAATTAAATTTATTGAGTTTTGCAGATGAAGATAGTGATTTTGAAGTTGACTGGGCGGTAATGAATAAACCGCTTGAAACTTCAAAAGAGATTGATAAGCAGTCTGAAGTACAGTTAAAGGCTTCCCAAAAAATAATGGTAGAAGCTACCGGCTCCCTAGCTAATTAAAACTTCGCATCCTGAACCTTCAAGAAGTTGAAGCACTTTGGTTTTATGTGCTTCATTTAAGTTTCCAAACTCTTCCCTTATCCAAGTCAGACATTTAGCCTGATACACAAATGGCATTTGTTTCCATAACTTGTCATCAATTTTAGATTCCCATTCTTCTTTCCCTTCAGCAACAGCTTTGGCGTTGGCAAGAAGGAAAGGTGCATAAGTTCTACCTATTTCTTTAAATATTTCACCTAAGGTTTTAGGAATGTCTTCTGACTGCATCCAGTCATTGTCTTCAGGTTCAATACCACTTAAATCTTCAACGTTATCACACCATGCAAAAACTCTAGGTGCCACTTCTAGTGTTAAATCTCTACAAGTAGGATCAGTCTGAGCTAACTGGGTTAGTTGACCAAAGACACCGAAGTCTGAAGATCCTGGCCTATCACCTAGGATAAATCTTCTCCCAACAAGGTGTGCGGATAATAATTCAATAAAGTTTTGATAACTTTCTTCTATAAATTCTCCGGTCACCTCATTAGAACCCACATACCGTAGCCTTTCTATCTGTCTCTCACTAATAACTTTTGACATAGGTGCAATTTCTTCATCGCTCAAGTGGTTCATGGTCCACCTGGGTAAGATCGATCCTGCAAAATCCACATTCCGTTGATGAGCCCATCTAAAATGAAACATTGCCTTAGTTAACCACTCGTCAGCATAGTCCTCTATTAAATAATCTAAAAAGGCCATGGCAGGATCCAGAGGAATAACAGACCTTTCAGGGTGTTGTTGTTCTAAAAATCTGATAATCGGAGTCGAATCTATTTTGGCCTCAGTATAATTGTCATTTTCTCCTGGCAAAACTAAAACGGGCAGTAAATTAACCGGTACCGAAGGCGTATTAACATCTTCTTTGCTGTTTCGGTTAGCCCAGATAAAAGGGATTCTTCTGTATCTTAAAACCGATCTTAATTTCCTGCTGTAGGGTGATCCGGGTGCTCCTAAAATCTTATAAGGTAAAGTCATATTTTTTTCCTTCTTACTTTAAGCCTTTAATTTATCACTTTCTTTAATTCTGTGGTTAAAATCCTCTTATGTTGGATATTTTTATAAAAGCTGAGCAATACGATCAACGCTTAGCTTTAAGAGATCAAGATCGGTCTTACACTTATAAGGATCTTGTAAAAGCTTCCACTAATATCGCTTCAGCTCTGCTTTCGGAGAAGCTAGATCTAAAAGAGGAGAGAATTGGATTTTTAATTTCACCTAGCTTCAACTACGTATCAATTCTTTGGGGAATTTGGAAGGCAGGAGGTATCTGTGTACCGCTAAGCCTTTCTGCTACTGAATCAGAACTTACCCATTATCTAGAAGATGCAAAGATCAGCCTTCTGATTTCCGATAATGAAGGCTGTAAAAAATTAAAGAAATTGTCAGATGATTTAAATATACCCCTAGAGGATGAAAAAAATTTACAAGGAGATGAAGACAAAGCTCTACCTGAAATAAAAAAGGAGAGAAAAGCAATGATACTCTTCACCAGTGGTACCACCAGCAAACCTAAAGGAGTGGTGTCCACGCATTCAAACATAGAGGCGCAAATAAGTTCATTGGTAGATGCCTGGGAGTGGCATAAAGATGACTTCATACCACTGATACTGCCTCTTCATCACATACACGGAATTATTAATGCCCTTTCCTGTCCGCTTTGGATCGGAGCTTCAGTAGATATTTTGGGAGCTTTCGAGGTAGAGAAAGTAGTCGAGGCAGTGTGTAAAAATAATTACTCTGTCTTTACTGCAGTGCCAACAATATATTTCTCCCTGATAGACAAGATAGAACACATGGCTGGAAAAGAGCTAGAGCTTATACAAACAAAGTTTAAAGAAATGAGGTTGATGATGTCAGGATCAGCTGCACTAGCTCCGGAGATACATAAAAAATGGAGTGAACTTACTGGACAAGATCTGTTAGAGAGATATGGCATGACTGAAATCGGCATGGCTCTATCCAATCCATTAAAAGGTGAAAAACGACCTGGATCAGTGGGTCAAGCTCTACCAGAAGTTGAAATATGTCTTATGGAAGATAATAAAGTTATAACTGAAGAAAATACCCCAGGGGAAATAATGATAAAAGGACCTCAGGTTTTCTTAGAATATTGGAATCAAGAAAAAACTACCGAAGACTCTTTCTTTGAAGGATGGTTTAAGACTGGTGATGTTGCTGAACTGGTAGATGGCTATTACAAGATCTTAGGCAGAGCCTCAGTAGATATCATAAAATCTGGAGGGTATAAAATCTCAGCCTTAGAAATTGAAGACGTATTGCTTAAACACCCTCTAGTTAAGGAATGCGCTGTCATAGGAATAGCAGATAAAAAATGGGGAGAAGTGGTAGCTGCATCCATAATTGCCAGTGATGAATTAACACTCGAAGACATACAGGCTTGGTCATTAGACTTTCTTTCGGATTATAAAATACCCCGAAGCCTCAAATTGCTTGAAGAACTTCCTAAAAACGCTATGGGGAAAGTCGTTAAACCCGAAATTAAAAAACTATTTTAGAACTAAAAGATTTTAAATTCCCAACTGGTTTCAAAAAAAGGCTGAAGTTTGCTTCTTGATATATTTCCTTGGTCCTTTGAAAGACCTATTCTGCTTCTAAGATAACCATTTCTAATCGGAGTGCTATAAATGAACTCCATATCCACTTGCCTACCTGACGAGTCTAAAGAAGCTGAGAAATCATTAAAAAGCACTTCTTTTGTCACTGTTCTTCTATAGGGCAGAGAAAAATCTATTTCTCCACTTTCTAGTCTTAAAGGCTGAGAAAGGCTGAAACCGAAAGAATCTTGTTTATTGAAAAAACCTTCCTTATATAAAGTTAGATTAAACGACGAGGAGGTTAAGGCACTGACATCTTTGATGATACCTTCTTGACCTAAATCGGGCTTCGTCATCCCATAAAAATAAGATCCCATGAGCCTGAAATTTAAAAAATTAAACGATGTGTTAATTCCTGAGAAATAAGTAAGGGTGTCATCTAGCCTCCCATAAGCCCCTCTAAACGAACTCCCTAACATCGCCGATGATTCCAATAAAACCCCTGACTGAAAGGAAACTTCTTTATTTTCTAGTAAGGTTTGATATTCAATCACCAGACCTGAACTCTTTTGATCATGGTTTGGAAGATAAGCTAGATCAGGATGTCTTCCTGTGAAAAGAGCTCCTGAAATGGCAGACCTACTTGATAAGGATTTTCCTGCTCCGAGAAAAGAGCCTTCTTTGGCAAAATTTAAGAAGGGCGATGCACTTTCTTCTCTTCCAAAAAATTGATTTAAAAATTTTCTATCTTGGTTAAATCCCAAGAATAGAGAGGGATTAACTCCTTGACCTAGAAAGTAAAATTTATCGTTGGTTAAATATTTTTTAAGAGCAAAGTAATTTATTTTTTCTTCATCTCGAGCCCAAAGCGATGGAGCGGCTTCGTATTCACCATAATTCAACTGATTTAACCCAAGAGTTAAAAAAGTATTATCGGCTAATTCTCTGTCTACTCTATGAACTCTTAAAGAAGGGTTAGTGTATTGATAGCTGAGATGCTCTAAGGCAGGCAGGGCATTAACTGAAGTTGATCGTAGATTCCTGTAAAAGGGAGCTCCCAATTCATCCAAAACAATGAAGCCCTTATTTAAATTCATTGATAAGCCATCTCCTATAAGACCTTTTACAAAGCCTATAGAGGTAGAAGAAGTAGGAAATATGAAACTTGTTAAAGAGTTAATAGTAGCAATGGAGGTTTGTCCAACCGGAGCAGTAGCAGTTTCCAGGTCCATCAAACCCTGCCCATAAATATCATTGTCTGCATAAATTCCTGACTTATCAGCTGTAAGAAAGAGACGTTGTAAAACTTCTGTATTTCCAAGCTGACCATCAAAATACTGGTAAAGTAAAGCGATGGCCCCAGCAACATGGGGTGCTGCAAAAGAAGTTCCTGAGCCTATGGCATAACAAGAATTATCCATAACGCAAGCATCAGTAGTATCAAAAATACCTGGATCAGATAGTGTCGTCGGATAGGCTATTCTAATACTCTCTCCCGGAGCCGCGATGCAATAATCCTTGGATGCCCCACATCTGTTGGAGAAATCTGAGATGACACCATTCTCGTCAACTGAAGCAACTGCAACAGTAATACCTTGTAATTCTGATATTAAATAAGCCATTCCTGGAATTACTTCAGGACTAGAATAATCTGCGCCTTGATCGGCGTACGATCCTGCGTTACCAGCTGACCAAACGAATATTGTTTTATCAAAATCTGGAACTCCCGCTTGAGCCATGGCTGCTATGGTTTTCGGAAAAGCATTTCTGAGTTGAGTTTCGTTGTAATCATTAATATTCCCAGACCAGCCGTAACTATTGTTAACCACTCCTACGCCATTACTTTTAAAAATATCGAACAACTGGTCAAAGAAATTATCTATTCCAGAATAATCTGGTGCGCCCGCGCCAGTATCATCGCCTAAATCTATTGGGTCGTAATCTGGATCAGGTGCGGAGAGTTGAATTGCCACAAAGAAAATTTTGGCGTCGTAAGCAACTCCATGGGTACCATCACCGTCTTTTATGCCTGCGGCTATACTCGAGACAATTGTCCCATGCCTTTTTTGATCCGTATTGGGTGTATAGTTTGAATAACTTAAATCGCTCCCAGCAGCCACTTTAGAAAGCGAAAACTCTTTATGGGTAATATCTAAACCTGAGTCTGTAACACCAATTGTCATTCCCTGCCCTGTAGCACCTCTTGCATAGGCTGCAGAACTATTTATAAGCCCCAAACCATACTGATTTTGATACTCGGAAGTTTCAAAAGAGGAAGAATCCGTTGGAGGTGGTGGAGGTGGTGGTGGAGGTGGAGCTACAGTGCCTCCTCCTTGTGCTGTTGGTGATGGACTAGAACTTCCTCCTCCGCCACCGCAAGAATATAAAAAAACCAATGAAATAAAAATTGAAAGGAAGAACAGAATATTTGTCTTATTTCTTATTCTTTTGATTAAGTTATAAGACGTTTCAGAATGACCTTTATCCTGAGAAGCATAATCTGATAAAGCCATGGCAGCCGAACAAATGTTGGCGACTGCGGAAACAGACTTTAGATGGTTTTGACACATTTCTTGCATACTTATTCCTAAATTTCAGAGTTTAATTCAGAAGAAACTTCACTCCTCCAATATAAACTTCATCATTTCTAATTAACCCTTTAGATTTTGCAGACTTGAGAACCTTTTCTTTATCATTAACATTTATCTCAAAAGCTTCTATACCCTCTCCTCTGCCATCGATATCCTCTACAAAAACAACTCTAGATCCCTCGAGTTGAATTTTAAATTGATTATCTTCATAGACTGCCTCTTTTCCTAAAGCTCTCTCCCAACTTCTCATCATGGACTCCGGATCTTTCGATTGTATATGTACTCCGTTTAAGTAATTACAAACTTCCGTTCTTACATTTTTTTCCCATGACGAACTTGCCCACAGCCATGCCTTAGGAGGAGTCATTTCGTCAATAGATAGGATCGCTCCCCCGACATCCCTTGGGTGTAAATGTATGGCTTGTGCATGAATTCCTTCCTCTTCCCTATCAGCGTTCCAAACAATATTTATGCCCTCAGCTTCTACTCTGGCTTTTTCACTTTTTAAGTCATCAGTTTGCATGATGACCATATAACCGCCATTACCGTTCCTTCTTTCTAAATATCTCCCTGCAGTTGTTTCTTCTTGAACGGGACTGACGACTTCTAAGAATGTGTCACCCACTGGAATCACAGCATTTTCCAGACCAAAATGAATGATGCCAGGGTCGTAGAAAGCTACCTCAATTTCAAAGAGGCCGCACAGATCTTCTACCACTGAGTCCCTTTCATCGGAAACCAATACTAATTGTCTAATCCTCACCTGTTACCTCTATGTACTCTGTCAATCATTTTCCTTTTTTTACATTCTATGTCCATTAAAATTGTCAGCAAAAAAGTCCTAGAAACTTTTTTTTGATTCTTATACCTCAGCTTAAAATAAAGACTTATACTACGCTTAATTCATAACAACTTTAGTATTTATATGCTCATTTCTTTAGACTTCGGCATAACCATAACAGATATCTTAAGAAAAAAAGACGATGGAACTCTTGTCCATGAAATGCTTCCTACTAACCAAAAACCCTCCGAACAATTTATAAAAGAACTCTTTAAAGAACTTGACTTAAAAAAGGAAGTTGAATGCATAGCTCTTACCGGAGGGCAACATCAATTGATTGGTGAAGAGATAGATGAAACCCCAGTTATTCATGTCAACGAAGTTGATGCTATTGGTGAAGGAGGCCTTGCTGTTTCTAAGCTTGATGCCAGCAAACCAGCAATAATAGTTAGCTCAGGCACAGGTACCGCATGCATCCTAGCCAAAGATGGGGTATTCACCCATTGCTCTGGAACAGGTGTAGGAGGAGGCACTGTAATAGGCCTCAGTAAGTTACTTTTAAATACTGTCGACCCCCAAGAGATACAAGATTTAGCCAGTAAAGGTTTGGCAAAGGGTACTGATTTAATACTCGAAGATGTGGTGTCTGGACCTATCGGTCTTCTGCCTCCTGATACAACTGCTGTAAATTTTGGAAAGATGGCGAAATCAAATACTACTGCATCAAGAGAAGATATAGCTGCGGGCATAGTTAACTTAGTGGGCGAGACAGTTGCTAGAATAGCTACTTCAGTTGCGATGGGTTTTGCTGTTATGGATATCATAGTGATTGGAAGAACTCCAACTTTTACCGTTTTGAGAAAATCTCTAGAGGATGCAGCTAAGCTTACAAATTTCACTCCTCATTTTCCTGATAATGCTGAATATGCCTCTGCTCTGGGTGCCATGTTGACAGCAGAAAAAAACCCCAAAAGTTAAAAACTATTTGGGGTTTTAAAAAAAGCCTGACAATGTCCTACTCTCACATGGTCGAAACCATACTACCATCGGCGCTAAGAGGTTTAACTTCTGAGTTCGGAAAGGTATCAGGTGGTTCACTCTTGCTATTATCATCAGACATAAACTTATAAGTTCAATACAAAGTAACTTGGTGATTTTTCATCAAAAAATTATTTGATGAAATATGGTCAAGCCTATCGAGCAATTAGTACGGGTTAGCTCAACGCCTCGCAGCGCTTACACACCCCGCCTATCAACGTCCTAGTCTTGAACGGCTCTTTAAGGACCCGAAGGTCCAGGGAAATCTAGTCTTGAAGGAGGCTTCTCGCTTAGATGCTTTCAGCGATTATCCTTTCCGAACGTAGCTACCGGGCAATGCCACGGGCGTGACAACCCGAACACCAGGGGTTCGTTCACTCCGGTCCTCTCGTACTGGGAGCGACTCTTCTCAAATTTCCAACGCGCACGGCAGATAGGGACCGAACTGTCTCACGACGTTCTAAACCCAGCTCGCGTACCACTTTAAATGGCGAACAG
>CAXFFS010000024.1:0-18105 GCA_964002385.1 uncultured Gammaproteobacteria bacterium
GGTCCAACTTGGTCAGAAAATGGGAGCTAAAGTAATTGCTACGGGGACTTCAGAAAATAAATTGAAAGAAACCCTAAACTGGGGAGCTTCACATTATGTCTTAACCCACAAAGAAGGAGGGGTAAGTTTCAGGCAAGAAGTAAAAGATCTAACCGAAGGAAAAGGGGCAGATGTAATTTATGATCCCGTTGGTGGAGATGTTTTTGATGAATCCATAAGGTGTATAAATTGGGGAGGAAGAATCCTTGTAGTTGGTTTTACGAGTGGAAGAATTCCCACAGCCCCTGTAAATATGCCCTTAATAAAAGGATTTTCAATTGTTGGTGTCAGAGCCGGGGAGTTTGGAAGAAGAGACCCTGTTAAAGGCAAAGAGAATATTGAAGCTGTAAAAAAACTTGCTGACGAAGGCAAGCTCAAGCCTCATATCTGTAAAATATTTAAACTTGAGGAAGCCAAACAGGCCATACAGTTTTTGTCTGAAAGAAAATTAGTGGGCAAAGTGGCTGTTGTTATGGAGTAGGTTCTACCGATTCAAAAGCTCTTCTATTAGATTCAATCTATCATTTCCAAAAAACATATTTTTATCATCCACAAACATGGTTGGCGAACCAAATCCTCCCCTTTTCGCCAATTCTTCGGTATTCAGTTTTAAAGCTTCTTTAGTCGATTCAAGATTGATGTAAGAAATAAACTTATCTGAGCTCCAACCTAATTCCTCAACAATCTTTGCCAAGACTTTATCTAAAGAAATATCTAAATTGTTGGTCCAGTAAGAATAAAAAACTAGCTCTACATACTCAGAAACTTTGTTTCTTTCTAGAGCAAAAAAAACTCCTCTCATGGCCTTAACGCTGTTAACAGGGAAAACATCTGGCCAATTTACTGTTATTCCTCTAATCAAACTCCAATCATTAAGATCTTTTCGTGAGTAAGAAGCTTTTGGTTTCACTGGGTTGCTTCTTGATTCGTAGACACTAGGATTTATGGTATTAAAAATACCTCCGACCAAAATTGGTTTCCATACTAATTCCAGATTCAATCTAGAACATAAATTCTCTATTTCTTTAAAAGCGAGATAAGTCCAGGGGCTGCTGCAATCAAAAAAGAATTCCAATTTGCCCTTTGTATTACTCATCAATACCGCTTAGTTCTGCCATTTGTTGGAACAAAAGAGTTATCTCTTCCCTTTTCTCTTCACCTTTATATTCACGGTAAAGAGAATTTACATTAACTGCGATTCTTTCCTCATCTCCCCAGGTAGAAAATAAATCTAGATCTATCTCTTTTGCTGCCTCTAGAGCACTCATACCAGATTCAAAGCGCTTCCTAGATTCAGTATCAATATAAACTAGATAATCTCTTACTGCTTTGACTCCTCTGTTGTCTGTAACCGGGCCATGGCCTGGAACTACGAAATCTACTTCCATTGAAATAATTCTGTCACAAGCATTAATCCAATTTTTAACTGGTCCAGCCCAAAGTATAGGATGCCCTTCAATAAACAGAATATCGCCAGTAAATACCACCTTATCAGAAGGCACATGCACTAAAACATCACCGTTAGTATGCGCAGGCCCAACTTCAATGAGTTCAACAATTTTATCTCCTACTTGTCTCTGCGTTTCACCTGTAAATGTAGTATTAGGTAACCTTTTTGTTACTCCCTCAAAATTAAAACTTCCAAAGCACTCCAGAAAATACTTTCCTAAAGTTCCCATCTCAGGTGCTTGTATTAATAAAGCTGCCATCATTTCAGGAGACTCATGAGACATTTCTTCAAGTGTGGCTTCACTGGAGATAACTTCTTCTGTATCAACACAATTATTACCATTGCAATGATCGCCATTGGAGTGACTGTTTATTAAAGCCCTTATATTCTTCATTCCTTTGGGTTCAGCGCTCTTCATGGAATCGAGCATCTCGAGGGTTAGATCTTCATCAAATAAAGTATCCACAATGAGAGATTCATCTCCATCGGCAATAAGTCCAGCATTACTCCATCCCCATCCACCATCGGGCTGCAAATAACAGTAGATATTATTGCCTAAGTCACTCAGGCCTTTGTTAAATGGTTTGATACCCAAATTCTTATAATCTGATGCTTTCACTTATTACCTCTTTAAAAAACATATTAATGTTACTTAACCAGAATTGTAAGTACCTCCACAACAACTATATAATTCTTAACTTCACTTAATCTATTTATGTAATGACGAGACTCATCAAATATCTTTTATTGCTATGTTGTAGCCAATTACTTTTATCAGGTCTATTGGCAGAAACTGAAGAGTATGTTTTTAACGATGACCACGTAAAGCTAACCAATGAGATCATTGAAATACTAGAGAAACATCACTTTACGAAAAAGAAATATCTTTCAATTAAGACTGAAGCATTAAATTCATTCTTGGACAGATTAGATCCTTCAAGGAGTGTATTTTTAGAAAAGGAAGTGAATTCATTTGCAGCTAAAGACCTTGAAGCTGAGATCAATGATCAACATGCCTCACTTGAGCAAGCATTTAAAATATTTGAACTTTACAGATCAAGGTATCTAGAAAGATATCAACTTCAGAAAAGTCTGTTATCAGAAATAGAAACTCTAGATTTAAGGCAGAATAGAAAAATTCTCAAGGACAGAACTGAGTCCGATAGGAAAGAAACAATCGAAGACTTAATGAGACTCTGGGAAGATCTACTTATTAATGACGTTATTCAGCTTAATTTGAGTGGTAATGACCTTAATGAAACAAAAAACAAGCTCACAAAAAGGATAGATAATCAGTTTAACTTTTTTGAACGCACCAAATCAGAAGATGTTATCGATCTTTATATTAATTCTATAGCTCTTACTTATGGCCCTCATACAACTTACATGTCACCTAAAAGAACTGAGGATTTTGATATAGACATGAGTCTATCTTTGGAAGGTATAGGAGCGCTACTTTCAAATGATGGTTTGTACACTACAATTGCTTCTCTGGTTCCTGGGGGTCCTGCAGAAAAATCAAATAAGTTAAAACCTAATGACAGAATTGTTGGGGTGGCTCAAGAAACTGAAGATGTAATAACAGATGTTATAGGTTGGAGAATAGATGATGTTGTTCAACTAATCAGGGGTCCTAAAAATACTGAGGTAAAGCTTGAAGTGATTCCTGCAACTTCCTTAGACGAAACACAAACCAAAATAATTACCTTGACTAGGAACTTTGTAAAACTGGAAGATCAAGCCGCACAAAAGAGAATTATTAATATCAAAAAATCTGATTCCGAATACAAACTGGGAGTAGTAGAGCTGCCAGCTTTTTATATGGATTTTGATGCCTATCAAAGAAGGGAGTATGACTTTAGGAGTAGCAGTAAAGATGTTAAAGACCTGATAAGAGGGATGAAAAATAATGATATAGATGGCTTAATCATAGATCTGAGGAACAACGGGGGAGGCTCTTTATTAGAAGCCAATGCACTAGCTCATTTGTTTTTAGGGGCAGGCACGAAAGTCCAGGTAAAAACATCTAGTGGCAGTATTCATGGCTTGGGGGAAAGAAGAGGTTTTCAATTTTATGATGGTCCCTTAGCAATTCTTGTGAACCGTTTTAGTGCCTCAGCCTCAGAAATATTAGCTGGAGCAATTCAAGATTATGAAAGAGGATTAATTCTTGGAACAGACACTTTTGGTAAAGGAACTGTCCAAAGAGTTCAAACTTTATCTTCTGGGCAGATCAAATTCACTGAATCTAAGTTCTACAGAGTTTCGGGAAAAAGTACTCAAAGTAAGGGTATTTCTCCAGACATCTACCTACCTAGCCCGATTAATACAGAAGAATTTGGAGAAAATAAACTCCCAGGTGCACTGGAATATGATTCCATTGCAAAAACAAGGGTAAGGGACTTTAACAGACTAAATACTTCAACAAGCTTGCTCTCTTCCGAACATGAAATAAGAATCAATGACTCAGTCTTATTTAAACACCATAAAAAACTCAAGGCTTGGAGAAAAGCTCAACAGGAAGAAAAATTTTTAGAGTTGAATATAGACAACCGGAAGACAGAAAAAGAAAATAAAGAAGCTGAGCTCCTGACTATGGAGAATGATTTAAGAAAAGAAATTGGTCTTAACACTTTTGAAAGTTATCAGGCTTTCTTAGACCGAGAAGAACTCAAAGAAGAACCTGATATCGATGAAGAAATACTGTTAGAAGCAGCTAATATACTTTCAGATTTCATTGAATTTTCGTATAAGCCGGTTATTTCTATGAACAAAACAGGATAGAAAATTGAGAATTGTTTCTTTCAATATAAATAGTGTCAGAGCTAGAATTCCGCAAGTTGAGGCCATTATAAAAATTCATGACCCTGATGTTATCGGTCTTCAAGAAACAAAAGTTCATGATGATGAATATCCTCATGAAGCCATTGAAGCTTTAGGCTATAAATCTATCATTCATGGGCAGAAAGGACATTATGGAGTTGCTTTACTTTCAAAAAAGACCCCATCAAAAAGTGGACAGGGTTTCAAGAATGACGATGAGGAGTCCCAGAGGAGGTTTGTTTGGGGAGAGTACAATACTGGCAAGAATTCCATACTTGTATTAAATGGTTATTTTCCTCAAGGTGAAGAAAGGAATCACCCTACCAAGTTCCCTGCCAAAGAAAAATTTTACAAAGACCTAATAAATCACCTCAAAAAGAATCACTCCCCTGAACAGAATCTGATCATTATGGGCGACTTAAATATCTCTCCAGAGGATATTGATATAGGCATAGGCGAACAAAACAAAAAAAGATGGCTGAGGACAGGTAAATGCAGTTTTTTACCCGAAGAAAGAGAATGGCTAGGAAATTTAACTTCTTGGGGCCTATCGGATACTTTTCGAAGCTTGCATCCCCATACTAATGACAGATACAGCTGGTTTGATTACAGAAGTAGGGGTTTTGACGATAAACCTAAGAGAGGATTAAGAATTGATCATATCTGGGCAACTCAGTCTCTCAATAACAAGCTTTTGGATGCAGGGATAGATTACGAAATAAGAGGAATGGAAAAACCTTCAGACCATGCCCCTATATGGTCTTCTTTCGATATTTAAGACCTTTTCTCTAAAAAAAAATCTTTTAAAAGCTTTGATGCCTCTTTTTCAAGAATTCCTCCTTCAAAACTCACTTTGTGATTTAGAAATTCTGACTGTATTAAACCCCCGTTATTGACTACAACTCCTGATTTTGTATCTTGAGCAGCGAAGATTATCTTCTTAATTCTTGCATGAACTAATGCACCCGCACACATTAAACAAGGCTCTAAAGTCGTATAAATTATTGCTTCATTTAACCGGTAGTTATCTAATCTATTGGATGCTTCTTTTAATGCAATAATTTCTGCATGTGCAGTAGGATCTTTTTTTGTTATTGGCTGGTTGTGACCTTTTCCAATAATTTCATCTCCCAATACCACCACCGCACCAATCGGCACTTCGCCTTTTTTTAACGCTTTTTTCGCTTGGACTAAGGCTTCCTTCATTAAAAGTTCTTTCTTCATACGCTTAAACTAACCTTTTAATCATTTTCTTGAGTGGAACAATTACACCTTTTGAGCTTTCCCAATTAACTACTTCAACTACCTTGTATCCTGAGTCCTTGTAAAGCTGCTCTCCAGCTAACGTGGCCATTAACTCACATTCTTTGAATCCTTCTTTAACGGCTTCCTGCTCACTTCGATAAATAATCAACTTACCTACCCCCTTTCTAGTCCAGTCAGGATGGGTATACATTGCTCTGATTCTTGCTGCTTCAGTCTTTTTATCTAATAAACCCGCATCCCTATTAATGGTATGACTGCCTCCAAATAAGGTTTGTCTCCTGCTCCAACCTCCACACCCTACGATTACATCTCCTGTTAAGATCTTAAAATAGGTCTTGTCTTCTATTAATTGATGATCTAACCCCATTGCTTCGTAAGAAGCCTCTATTTGAGCTTCATTTAAATATGGTTTTTGTAGCTTTTTTATAGAAAGATTCATTACTTCAGTTAACTCTGGAATGTCAGATATTTCTGCAATAATGGCTTTAAAATACATAAAAAATAGCTATATCTTTGTAAATTGTAACAATACTGTCATAAAATCAAGCTTTAAGTTAGAATGCCTTCTAATAAGTATATACAAGGCAATCTGAAGAGATTTCTTTGTTTTAGTTTTTTTAAATTTGGGGAAAAATATGAAAAAATTTAGGTTATTTAATGGTCTGGTGATTACTGTCGCCTTGTTGGGCCTACCTGTTATTTCTTCTACCGCTTTTGGAGCGGATGATGTAGAAGAGGTAGTTGCTGTTGGTTCAAGGAGAGAAGCAAGATCAGTGGGAGATTCTCCTGCACCAGTAGATATTATTACTGGTTCTGATTTTGTTAATCAAGGTGCTATGGATCTTCCAGACATGATAAGGACTTTAGTTCCTTCTTTTAATGTAAATACACAACCTATTAGCGATGCTGCTACTTTGATAAGGCCGGCTAATTTAAGAGGCTTGCCTCCTGATAATATGCTGGTACTAGTTAATGGCAAAAGGAGGCACAGAGGTGCTGTGATCTCTTTCTTAGGTAGTGGTATTTCAGATGGAGCGCAAGGTCCGGATATTTCTGCTATTCCTTCTATAGCTCTAAAACAAGTGGAAGTTCTAAGAGATGGTGCTTCAGCTCAATATGGCTCCGACGCTATTGCTGGAATAATGAACTTTGTCTTGAGAGATAATTCAGAAGGAACACAACTTGAGATAAGATCTGGTGAGTATAAAGAAGGAGATGGAGACGCGTGGAGAATTGCAGCTAATGTTGGAATGCCATTTACTTCAGCTGGTTATGCTAATTTATCAGTAGAGCTTCAAGATTCTAAAGCTACTAGTAGAAGCGTCCAAAGGGCTGATGCTCAAGGACTCTATGATGGCGGAAATACCGCAATTTGGAACTATCCTGACCCTGCTCAAATCTGGGGATCTCCTGATGTGAGTGATGACTATAAGTTTGTTGTAAATTTAGGTGTGTCTTTAGACGAATCAAAAGATTTTTATCTCTTTGGAAACTACGGTGAAAGAAATGTCTTAGGAGGTTTCTTTTTCAGAAACCCAACAAACAGGGGTGGTGTTTTCTCTACTGATGGTGGAGCAACAAGATTGGTTGGTGATGTGGCTGAGGCTACAGCTGGTGCTGCAAGAACTTGTCCAGTGGTTCCCGTTCCTGCTTCAGGAGCTGGATCATCAACGGATACTGCGTTAGCAGCCATAAAAGCTGATCCAAACTGTTTTGTTTTTAATGAAATGTGGCCAGGAGGGTTTACTCCAAGTTTTGGTGGAGATGTAATGGACTGGAGTATTGCTTCTGGTGTAACTGGAACAACTGACTCAGGAACTTTTTGGGATGTGAGTGTTAGTGTAGGAGAAAACCAAGCTGACTATTTCATCATGAATACCGTTAATGCTTCCCTTGGACCTGATACTCCTAAAGAGTTCAATCCTGGAAGTTATGTTCAACTTGAAAAGAACTTTAATGTTGACATGGTTAAGCAGGTTGCAGTGGACAGTTTTGCTTCTGACTTAAACGTTGCTTATGGGTTCGAATTTAGAGAAGAACAATTTACTGTAATATCAGGCAATGAGGAAAGCTGGGAGATAGGTCCGTACTTCAAACAAGGCTTTGGAATTGGATCTAATGGTTTTGGAGGATTTTCTCCAAGCATGGCTGGAACTTGGGATAGAAGTAACATTGCTCTCTATGTTGATTTAGAAGCAGATGTGTCAGAACAATTACTTATGGGTTTGGCTGTGCGTTATGAAGATTTTGATACTTTTGGATCTACAAGCAACAGCAAACTGTCATTCCTTTACAGGGCTACTGATAACCTCTCTTTGAGAGGAACTACAAGTACGGGCTTTAGAGCTCCTACACCTGGTCAAGCAAATATATCAAATATATCTACAGTTGCAGATGCTGGGGGTGATTTGTATCAAAAAGGTACATTAGCTCCTACAAACCCTGTTTCTGTTTACTACGGTGGTAAAGAGCTAACTCCTGAAGAATCTACAAACACCAGCTTCGGTTTTGTTTGGGATGCTACAGATGCCTTAAATGTAACCTTTGATTTCTATAGTATTGAATTGGAAGATCGCATTACTCAAGGAGATGATATCTCAATCACTGCAGCAGACATTGCTCTTCTGCAATCACTTGGAGTTCCAGGTGCAGGCGATTTAACGAATTTCAGATTTTATGTAAACGACTTTGATACAACCACTGACGGTTTTGACATAGTTGCTACTTACGACACTGAAATAGCTAATGGCAATACATCATTTACATTTGTTTACAGTGATGTCGAAACAGAAGTTGATAGAACTGGGGGTCTAATAGGCTCAGGTAGAGTTGATCAATTAGAGAAACTTCTTCCTGGAAAACGCTGGAATCTATCAGCTGTTCATAATACTGGTGACTGGAGAGTACTAGGTAGAATGAATTGGGTTGATGAGTGGTTCACAGAAGAATGGGGCGGCGGTGGAGGTTACATTAGTGACATGTCTACCATCGACCTTGAAGTATCAAAAGATTTAGGTGATTACACCCTTACTTTTGGTGCTCAAAATGCTTTTGATGACCATCCTGATAAGGAAGCGAGAGGTCTTATTTTAGGATGGGAATATCCTGAAGCATCTCCTCTTGGATTTAATGGAGCCTTCTACTACTTTAAAGTAGGAATGGAATTCTAAATTCAATCCGTAAAAAAGGGCACTTAGGTGCCCTTTTTTTTATCTTCAAATACTATTTTCCCATTCACTATAGTCATTATGACCTGAGCTTCGAGAATTTCTTCTTCTGGAACTTTCATAATGTCTTTGGAAAAAATTGTTAAATCAGCTAACTTTCCGACTTCTATGGTTCCATTTATATCTTCTTGAAATGCAGCAAACGCAGGCCAAATTGTAAACATTTTTAAGGCCTCTTCTCTAGTAACAGCTTGCTCTAAATGCCAACCTCTATCATAAAAACCATCTAAATCTTTTCTAGCAATTGCAGCATAAAATTCGATTCGAGGATCCCCAATTTCTACTGGTGCATCAGAACCGCCAGCAACAACAACTCCTAAATCAATCAAGTTTCTCCATACATACCCATTTCCAACTCTTTGCATGCCGAGTCTTGAGGGGGCAAAATGTAAATCCCCTATTGCATGAGAAGGTTGCATAGAAGCTATTATTTCCATGTCCCTGAAACGAATCTGATCTTCCTTAGTGATAATTTGGGAATGTTCTATTCTCCATCTGGGGTCAATAACTTTCCTTTCTTCATCCACTATTGAATTGAAAGCTTCCTGATACCAATCCAATGTTATTCTGTTTCCTTTATCTCCAATCGCATGGGTTTGAATTTGAATACCTTTTTTTAAGGCTTCTTCTAGTACTGGCAAGGTTTCTTCTTTTGTAAATATCAGAAGACCTGTAGTGTCTTGATCATCATATTTTTCTAATAAAGCTGCACCTCTAGAGCCTAATGCACCATCTGCATAGAGCTTAATTCCTCTTACAGTTAGCATGTTTTCAGGATCTAGTTTTGGGCCAAGTTTTAACAAAGTTTCTGCAGGTTTGCCTGCACTTACCGCAAAATAAACTCTTTGAAGTAGGTTCCCTTCTTTTTTTATCTCTTCTAAAATTTCTATATCAGAAAAGGTACCTCCAGCTATCTGAACTTGAGTCCAGCCAAGTGACACATTACTATCAATTCCAGCTTTTAAATCTCTTTTATCTTCTTGTTTGGTTGTTTTAGGTATTAGTTTTTCAACTAAAGCAGTAGCTTTGTCGATTAGCATTCCCGTAGGTTCGCCATTTTTATCTTTTTCAATTCTCCCTCCATGAGGGTCATTAGATTCCGAACTTATACCTGCCAATTCTAAGGCCAAGCTGTTGACTACAACTGCATGACCATCAGCTCTTTCCAGTATTACTGGCTTATCTGAAGAAAATCGATCCAACTCATACCTTGTCGGAAAACGTTTCTCAGGCCAGACCTTTTCTATCCACCCTCTTCCAACAACCCATTCGCCTGGTTGTATACCATTAGAAAAAATTTCTACTGTGGTTAACATTTCTTTAAGACTATCTATGCCTTGTAGATTTAGAGAATTTTCTCTATGACCTATTCCCTTGAGGTGTGCATGAGAATCAACAAAACCTGGATAAACATAACTTCCTTTTAAATCAATTACTTTCGCGTCGTTGCATTGATACTCTTTTGATAACGCATTACTTCCAACAAAAACTAAGGTATCTCCCAAGAAGGCTAGTGCCTGAGCACTGGGTGCTGAATCATTAAGTGTATAAATTGTAGAGTTAATTAGAACTACATCTGCTGATTTGCAACTTTGGTCTTCACTGCAACTAGTAAAAAGTATTGCCAGAAGTATATAAATAAAAAGGTCTTTTTTACCCAAGAGCATTAATTCCTGTCTGTAAGTTTCCTAGAATAAGGGCATGAACATCGTGAGTGCCTTCATAAGTATTTACCGCTTCTAGATTCATAACGTGCCTAATGACATGAAACTCATCCGATATACCATTTCCACCATGGATATCTCTTGCACTCCGAGCTATATCTAAAGCCTTCCCACAATTGTTTCTTTTAATTAAAGAAATCATCTCCGGAATCATCTTTTGATCATCAATTAGTCTTCCGACCCTTAAACAAGACTGAAGACCAAGCGCTATCTCGGTTTGCATATCTGCAAGTTTCTTTTGAATTAATTGTTTAGCCGCCAGAGGTTCTCCAAATTGCACCCTGTCTAAGGCATAATTTCTAGCTGCATGCCAACAGAATTCAGCTGCACCCATGGCCCCCCAAGCTATTCCATACCTCGCCATATTTAAACAAGAAAAAGGTCCTTTGAAGCTGTCTACTTCGGGTAAAACACGATCGTTGGGAACAAAAAGGTCATCCATAAAGATCTGTCCTGTTGCGGAAGCTCTTAAAGAGAATTTACCTTTCAAATATGGAGTTTCCAATCCTTTATCTTGCCTTTCAACTATGAATCCTCTCAACTTACCTTCTTCATCCTTTGCCCATATTATTAGGAGATCAGCTATGGGTGCATTAGTTATCCAAGTTTTAGAGCCGGTAACTTGGTAACCACCCTTAACTTTTTTAGCGACAGATTTCATACTTCCAGGATCTGATCCAGCATCAGGTTCGGTTAAACCAAAACAACCAATGATTTCTCCCTTAGCCATTTTTGGTAAATAGTGATTTTTTTGTTCTTCCGAGCCAAATTTATGAATAGGATGCATGGCTAAGGAAGTTTGTACGCTGTAGGCAGACCTATAACTTGAATCTACCCTTTCAATCTCCCTGGTTATAAGTCCATAAGAAACATAATTTGTACCCGCACAACCGTAACCCTCAATAGGAGCTCCAAGCAAACCGAGGCTACCTAGCTCTTTGTAAATCTCCTTGTCAAAGGACTCATTTCTATTTGCCTCTAAAATTCTGGGCATCAAAGACTTTTGGCAATATTCATTGGTACTACTCTGAATCAGCCTTTCTTCTTCGGAAAGTTGATCAGAAAAGTTAAATATATCTTCCCAATTACTCATTATTAATACTCAATCGCCCCTCTTTCTTTCAAATTATTAATTTTTTCTTCTTTAAAGCCTAATTCTTTAAGTATTTCTCGCGTATGCTCCCCTAAAACAGGTGCTCTATAAGGTTGTTTTTTTTGTTCATCAGAAATTTTTATGGGGCTGTTTACAGTTAATAAACCTGGCATTTTTTCATGCTCCATTGGTACTAATGTTTCGGTCTCTAAAAACTGTTCATCATTTTTGCAGTCAGTTATTTTCCCTATAAATCCATAAGTTACTCCCGATTCTCGTAAAACAGAATTTATTTGTTCGGTATCTCTCATGCCAAATTCTTTAGATAATTCTTCCCTTAAATCCTCTTTGTTTTCAACAAGGCCTTGGGCATCAAACCGCTGATCAGTTATTAAATCTTCTCGTTCTAAAGCATTAGCTAGTTTTGGCCATTCCTTAAGAGCATTTACCATAGCTAATGCCACTTGACGATTATCACTAGTTTCATATATATCCCCAAAAGGGTGTCTGGGAGGAGGATCTGTTCTGTCTGTGAACTCAACATCCATTAAAGCACCCTGGATGAAACACCCATTTGACCATGCCCCATTTGCCATTAATGAGGTTGAGACTTCTGCTCCCTTGCCAGTCTTTTCTCTTCTATAAAGTGCGGTCATGATTGCACTGAATAAAGCTGTAGCTGTAGGATGATCTCCCATTCCAGGTGTTGACCAAGCCGGAGTAGAGAGTGAAGAAGGTCTAACAAAGTCCATCAAGCCTGTTCTGGCCCACCAAGCTAAAGAATCATATGCCGTTCGGTTAGCATCCGGTCCAACTTCTCCATAGCTGGTTAATGAAGCATAAATAAGTCTTTCGTTATGAGGCCTGATATCTTCAGATCTTAACTTTAATCTCTCTCTTATTGGAAAAGGCATATTGGTTAAGAACACATCAGCAGTTTTTACTAAATCAATAAGTATTTTCTGAGCCTCTTCATCTTTAAGATTAAGAGCAATACTTTTCTTATTTCTAGAAGTTAATTGCCAACAGTAATTATCCGGGCCTTCTGGCATTCCTCCCCTAGAAATTAACCACCTTAAGCTGTCCCCTACTTCAGGAGGTTCAATTTTGATTACTTCCGCTCCATAATCAGACATTATTGTTGCAGCTGCTGGGCCAGCAATAAAACTTGCAGCATCTATAACTCTTACCCCTTCTAATAATAATTTTTCTTCAGACATAAACTATCCTCCCTACAAACCCTATGTAGTTAAAGTTATCACAATAGTTAAGAATTTAAATTTAATTTTTTAATTACTTTTTGTCCTACTAGTTTGAACTGTTCAATGCTTAAATGAGATATGCCGACTAGATTCAAAATAATTGGATTAACTATTCTAGCCGTCTTTATCTGTTATATAGATAGAGTCAATATTTCTATAACCATCATACCTATGGCCGAAGAGCTGGGATGGGATTATGAAAGGATTGGTTTCGTTTCAATGTCTTTCTTTCTTGGTTATATAGTCACACAAGTATTAGGGGGTTATCTTTCTGATAAATTTGGAGCCAAGCTAGTTCTTGGCTATGGATTAATAATTTGGTCTATATTTACAATCTTAACTCCCGTGGCTTCATATGCTGGATTTACCTTCTTAATATTGGCAAGAATAGGAATGGGGCTAGGCGAAGGTATTACTTTCCCCGCTTGGCACAGCCTTTATGCCAGATGGATTCCTCTCGGCGAGAGAGCAAGGTCAGTCGGTGTTACAAATAGCGGTCTTTTTCTAGGTACGGTTTTTGCTCTAATAACTACCCCTCTAATTGTTCTTCATCTTGGTTGGCAGTGGGCCTTTTATCTTTTTGGGTCCGTTGGTTTTATATGGTTCTATTTTTGGAACAAGGTGGTGACTTCTACTCCCAAAGAACACCCCGACATCTCTCAGCAAGAACTTAACCTTATCGAAAGCGAAGCTCCTACAGTTGAAGGGGCTAAGAAACTTCCTTGGAAAATTTTAATTACCAATAAACCTCTTTGGGCAATTGGGGTAGCCCACTTTTGCAGCAACTACTCACTTTTTGTTTTTTTATCATGGTTGCCGATATTTATAAACCAAGGTCTAGGTGTGGACTTTGCCTCTATAGGATATCTTGCGATGCTTCCGCATTTAACCTCTTTCATATTTTTAAACTTAGGTGGGCTATTTGGTGACCATTTATTAAAAATGGGATTTAAGACCCTGACTGTGAGAAAAACCTGTAATACCATTGGATTTGGAGGTGCGGGTGTATGCCTAACGTTGATTCCCTCATTTGATAGTGTTGGAATGGTTATGGGTCTTATGTGCTTGGGTAATGCTTTTGCTGGTATGGCAGCTGGAGGCTTTATAGTTAATCATGCTGATATAGGACCAAAATATACCGGAACATTAATGGGAATCACAAATATGTTAGGTGCTATTCCAGGCATAATTGGAGTTTATTTATCAGGTCTTATATTAAATGAGTTCGGCTCCTGGGCTGCAGTATTCTATGTAGTAGCAGGTGTAACTTTCTTTGGCATGATCTTTTATTTAATCTTTGCAAGTGCGGACAAGCAATTTGATTAAAGGGTTAAAAAAAACCAGTTAGCAGTTATAATTTTTCTATGGAAAACGCAATCCAAACTGAACTCTCTAAAAATGGAGTTTATCTAATTAAACTCAACAGACCTGAAGTTCTCAATGCCATGAACAGAGACTTGATAATGGGTTTATTGGAGACTATGAAAGAAATAAACGCTGATCCAAAAGTCAGAGTGGTAGTAATAACTGGAAATGGTAGGGGATTTTGTGCTGGGGCAGATTTAGCCAACGGTGGTTGGCCTAATGACAAAAACAATTCTCCTGGACAAGCAGCAGCAGCTAATATGGAAATAGGATTTAATCCTCTTGTTAGAGCCATCACTAGTTCAAATAAACCAGTCATAACTGCAATAAATGGGATAGCAGCAGGAGGAGGAGTAGGTTTAGCGTTGAGTGGAGATTTGGTAGTTGCTGCAGAATCAGCTAGATTCAAGCTTGTATTTGGACCCCAATTGGGCATTATTTCAGATGTAGGCTCTTCATGGTTTGTTCCCCAATTAATAGGGAGAGCTAGGGCTAACGGCATGGGTCTTCTAGGAGAGGATGTAGGAGCTAAAAAAGCAAAAGAGTGGGGTTTAATTTGGGATTATTTTCCAGATAACGAATTGATGGACTCTGTGTCTCAACTTGCACAGAAATTAGCTGATGGGCCCATAGTAGGCCTTAAAGCAGTTGTAAAAGCTCATGACCATGCCCTTTCCACTTCACTTGATAAGCAACTGGATTACGAGAGAGATACACAAGAAGTCTTTCTTGATAGAGAAGAATTTAAAGAAGGCGTAAAGGCTTTTATAGAAAAAAGAAAGCCTGACTTCAAGTCGATAAAGACTTAGTTTCTTAAGACATTGGATTCAATTGATATTAATTCCGACTTAGGCGAATTTCGGAATGAAAAACAATTAACTAATGAGCTTAATATTTTAAATTACATTAGTTCATGCAGTATTGCTTGCGGCGGGCACGTAGGAGATTTCAATAGCATCAAAACTATTATTGAAGCTTGTAAGAAACATAGCATAGCTATAGGCCCCCACCCCTCTTATCCAGATAAAGAGGGTTTTGGTCGCAGAATGATAGATATAGAGTCTAAAGATTTAGAAAATTCTATTAGAGACCAGATCAATCTCTTTTTAAAAGTTGCTGACTCTTTATCAATGCCAGTGCGTCATGTAAAACTACATGGTCGACTTTACAATGAAGTATCAAAAAGTGAGGTACTCAGCAGCTTGTTCGTCAATTTAATCGACTCTTTTAAATATGATCTTTCTGTAATAGGACCAGCTGAATCTTTATTAGGTCAAATGTTAGAAGATAAAGATATTCCTTTCATTCCTGAAGCTTTCATCGATCGTACTTATAAAGAAGATTTAACACTCGTTGATAGAAGTGAAGAAGGGTCTGTATTAATTTCAGTTGAAGAGCAAATTAATCAAGCACGAAGTATAGTTTGTGATGAGAAGATCATGAGCAATAATAATAAAATTCTTAATCTCAAGGCTGAAACTCTTTGTATACACGGAGACAGTCCAAATTCTTTGGAAGTAGCTGAAGCTTTAACGAATATGTTAATAAAAGAAAAAATTAAAATTCAATCAAATTGAAAAGTGTTGATTTATCTAATATTTCTGAATTTTCAGAAAACATCTTATTAATAAGACTTAATCAAGAATCTCCATATTCCAACAATTCATCTTTTTTTCTAGCTCTTTCAGCTTTCCTAAGGGAAGAGCCTCATTGGATTGAGGTCGTCGCTGCTGAAGAATCTATAGCCGTTAAATACGATGATATAAAAATTTCAACTTCTAAGGCTAAAGACTTAATCCTCTCCAAAATCAAAGGTTTTAGTTATAAAGAGGAATCTAAGACAGAAATACTTTTGCATGTACCCGTTTATTATTCTGATGAATTTGGACTAGATATAGAAAAAATCACAAAAACCCAGTCCGTGACAAAAGAAGAGCTAATAAATCTCCATTCAAATATTAAATACGAAGTAAAGATGATTGGGTTTAACCCTGGATTCGCTTATCTCGGAGATTTACACGAAAAACTTCGAATACCCAGATTGTCTAAACCTAGAATTAATCTTCTACCTGGATCAGTTGGCATTGCAGGGAATAGAACAGGAATTTACCCTTTTAGCGGCCCAGGTGGTTGGAGCATTATAGGTAGAACACCGATGAAATTATTTGATAACAATAATAAAAATCCATTCGTAATAAACCCAGGAATGCGAGTTAAATTTGATCCCATTAACAAAAAAGAATTTGAAAGTTTTAACTATTAAGATTGTATGAGTATTGAGATAATTTCGTCAGGATTACAAACTACTATTCAAGACCTAGGTAGAGAGGGTTGGCGACACATGGGTGTCCCTGAATCGGGAGGGGCAGATAAGCTCTCTTTAAAATTAGCCAACTTTCTACTAAACAAAGCTCTTAATTCTCCAGCCTTAGAATGCACCTTGACGGGACCTTCCCTTAAATTTTTAAGATCCTATTCTTTAGTTGTAACTGGAGCAGATATGAATCCTAAGATTAACAATAAAGAGATAAAGATGAATAAGGTTATTGATGTAAAGCCCAATGATATTCTTTCATTGGATAATTGTTCCAAAGGATGTAGGGCTTATATTGCTTTGTCAGAAGATATCTTAGCTGAAGATTTCTTAGGAAGTGTTTCAACGTATTTACCAGCAAAATTAGGGGGCATTAATGGTCTTGCACTGACAGAAGGTACATTAGTTGAAACCAAATCTTGTGAATCTGAAGTTTTGGGTATTACAAATAAAGACCTCAAATTAAATGATTCTTTTCAAAATGAATGGAAATTAAGAGTAATAGAAGGTCCCGAGTATGATTTTGTTAAAAGCGCTTCCAAAGAAAAGATTTTTTCTTCAATTTTTTCTGTCTCAAATGATTCAAGCAGAATGGGGAATAGGCTTATTGGAAAAGGTATTGAATTAACCAATCACGATCAAATGGTTAGCTGTCCTATGAGCATAGGAACTATCCAGTGCCCTGAAAACGGATCACCAATAATTCTAGGGTGTGATTCTCAAACACTTGGAGGTTACCCTAGAGTATTACAAATAGCTGCTGTTGACTTACATCTGATTGGGCAACTTAGACCCAATGACAATATTTTCTTCGAAAGAATAAGTATCGACCATGCTCGTGAAGAATTTAAAAAACAAAATTCTTTATTCCCTTTTTAGTTTCTTTTAAAAACTAATAAATTTTAAGAATGACTAGAACCGTCTATCCACTTAATTTCTTTTTCTTCAGGAATCTCAATTGCTTCCAAACAACCTAAGTTAACTGAGTACTGAGTGGCATCCCTCCTCCTTTGGTGGTGAGTGTAAACACCACAAATATTACAAAAGAAATGCTCAGCTATTTTCTTATTCCATTTATAAGAATTTAAAAACTCATCTCCTTGAATGAGGACGAACTTTTCCTTTGGAAGGGGCTTCATGATGATGCCTTTTTTAATACATAAAGAACAATCACACCTATAGATGTCTTTAAAAATATCTTCTTCGCTAACTTTAATAAGGAACTCTACTTTTCCACAATGACAAGAACCTTTCATAAAAATTAATTTGATAAAGCTTCTAAACAATCCCAATCTAAACCGGCCTTTTGACCGTTGGGATTAACAGGCTGAATGCAAACATGGTCCGCACCTGCATCAAAGTGAGCGCTTATTCTTTCACTTATGGCTGCTTCAGTACCCCAAGCAAAAGTGGTATCTATAAATTTGTTATTCAAAGAATCTATATCTTCATCAGCTAGACCCATCCTAATCCAATTATTTCTATAGTTAGGTAGGTCTTTATAAATAGCAGCAGTCTGTTTTGCAGCTTCCCTTGCCTTTG
>CAXFFS010000025.1:0-17949 GCA_964002385.1 uncultured Gammaproteobacteria bacterium
AAAGAGGTACAAAGAAGATAAGAAGAGACTTGAAAGCTCTTTTTTCAATTAAACCTAAGCTATTGAATGACTACCTTTCTATTATTTATTCTGGCTAAAAATCTTAATAAAACTAATAAATTGATAGCTCCCATAAAAGAAGCAAAAGCAAAAGACCAAAAATAATCGCCATACAAGTCAAAAAAGTATCCCCCTAAAAAACCACCCATTCCCATTCCTGTCCAACCAAAGAAAGAACCTAGGCTATTTGCTCTCCCAGCAAACTTTGCTGATACAACCATTCTGGTAGTAACTAAAATACTAGACATGACGCCTGAATAGGTAAAACCAAAAAAAGCTGCTAAAAGATAAAGTCCTATTGGATTAGTAACATAAGGAAACCATATTACTGAGACAGTCTGACCTAAAGACATGAGCATATAAGCAGGCAAGGCACCAATCGTATCTCCTAACTTTCCTCCTAAAATTCTACCAAAGGCCCCACAAAACATCAGGACCATTAAGACGCTGGTGGCAAACTCTATGGTAAATTCAGCATCCGTTAATAATGGAACTAAATGAACAATTGGGACCGACATACAAATGCAACAAAATATTACAGCTGAACAAAGCCAAGTGATGGCTTCTTTTTCAGATAAAGGAAAGTCTCTGGGCTCTTCCTCAGTAGAAGTCCTGGCCTGTTCACGCCAAGGGGACTCTCTAATAAATAATGCAGCCGGAATAGCAATAGCAAGATAAATTATTGCCATAAAGTAATAAGCAGCTCGCCAGCCATCAGTTTCAATGATTATTCCAGAAAAATATGGGATTAAGCCCTGACCTACTGCTCCACCGGCAGCTGTGATTCCTAAAGCCAATCCTGGGTTATTGCGGAACCAAAATCCTACATTTGCAAATAAGGGAGAAGTGACCATTGCATTTCCAAAAGCACCAAACAGAAAATAAAATCCATAGAAGTGATAAATATTTGTTTGTTTGCTTAAGAGGAATAATGATAAAGACATCATTATGGCTGCCACTATCCCAAACCAACGAGTGCCATATTTATCAGCTATATAACCCCAAAAAACTCCAAAGACAGCAGAGGAAAAAGAAATTACTGTATAACTAAGTGAAGTTTGCCCTCTTGACCAACCAAATTCTAAAGCAAGAGGCTTAAGAAAAACTGAGATTGAAGCTAAAGTACCAAAAGAAAGAGCGCTTAAGACAAAGACGCAAGCAACCATTACCCAGGCATAACTTGGATCTTTATCGCTGATATTGTTCATAAATAAATTTCTACATAAAAAGAAGGCCTCTAAGTGAGGCCTTCTCTTTAGACGTTAAGTTTGCTTTTATTGCAACTTATAATCAATACCCACCTTAATAATCCTGCCAACTGGGTTATGAGTATTAGCATCATACGCAAGCTCATGAGGAACCAATGGAGGCTCTTCATCAGTTAAATTAATCACTGAAAAAGTTGTTTCCACTTTATCTTCAAAAGCGCTGAAACCTATATGAAAGTCATAGGTTAGATGATCATCGATTTGTTGATCCATAAAGTAACCAGCACCTTGCATAGTGCCCAATGAATCAAAAGTAGAAGGTATTTCTACTCCATCAATGTACCTAGCATAAAGTCTTGCATAAACACCATTATTCATAAGTAAAGATGCATAAGCATTAAGCTTAAGGTCTGGCATCATACGTAATTCAATAGGAAGCACTGTAGAACGTAGATTGTATTTACCAGCACCATCATACGGGTTGCCGTCAGCAGTTCCAGAAACATCATACTCAATAATATGATTCATGTTTCCACCAACTGACCAGAAACCTATGTCATTTTCAAAGGTGTATTTAACTTCTAAATCTATTCCTGCGGTATCTACATCATCACCGTTAATTAATTCAGCGATTATCATTGTGATATCTTGCGGAACATTTACTGCAGGATCATAAAGTGCACCTGTAGCAGTTATTTTATCTGAACACGCACAAGTAGAAGCTTCTCTATTAAAAGGACCCTCTAAAGCGAGAGAGTAATAATCTAAATTAACAGTAAGCTGATCACTTGGTCTAACAATAACTCCAAATCCTATATTAGTTGATTCTTCGGGAGTTAAAGAAGCAGGAACAGGAGTCTCAATCTGAATATATTCACCTGCTGGCGCATAAAGCTCTAGAGAGTATGAAGCTTGAGTTGGTATGCTAGGAACTCTAAATACCTGCTCATAGGATGCTCTTAATGTTACCTTATCTGACACATCTGAGATTATGGAAAGTTTAGGCTTGGTTATTGCGTCTAAACCATAATCTTCATGACGAGCACCAATAGTCACAGTGGTATTTTCTGAGATTGGTAAAAGCGCTTCACCGAAAAGTGACCAAACTCTAGTTTCTATATAACTCTCCTGGGATACTCCCAAGAATACAAAAGGTGAATTTTGTGGTCCATCCACTCTGTTATCTCCAGTAGGATTGTATTGACTATCCCACCATCTATACTGATAACCAGCAGCCCAAGCAAGATTTCCTCCACCCATTTCGATGTCTGATTCTCCAGTCAATGTAGCTTCAGTTACTACGTTCTCTACTTGAGTGACACTAGAAGCAACTCCGTTGAAGTACTGTCTTACCGAAGGATGATTAGCCAGAGCACTCCCTCCAGTAGCTCCTATAGCAGATCCAAAGGGGTTGTACCAATAACAACCTGAAGCAGTGTCTCCACGAAGTGCATCATTTGCTGCATCCCAAGGGTTAGACCCAACTCTTGGACAATTGTGGCCTGAAAGTCCTGCCAAAGCATCTTGCACTCTCAAATGAAGTGGATCAAATGTAAAACCATCCACTGAATGATTTGTATAAGTAACAGATACATCTAAATCCATTCCACTGTCAAAAGAATGTAGAATTCCTGCATTCAACCTCATGGTTTCATGAAAACGCTTACCGCTTTGAGAAGGACCTTCAACTGCTAAAGTTCTACCCCAAAAATGCAATCCACCTGCTGATTGGTATTGAGCTTGCCTTTCTGCACTTAGTGTAGATAAGAAATCTACTGCTCCTGGGTTATTAAGCGGAACATACATAAAGTATGGTACTGCAGAAGTACATGTTAATGGATCTCCAGCACAGTAATTAGAAGATCCTGGGTTTGTGTGTGGAAAACTAGGAGAGGTGTTATACCAACCTTCTAAGTCTGCATAAAGCACATCCATGTAAACTGAAGTGGAATCACTTACCTCAAACTCTACTTGAGCGAAGAACTTCTTCCTCTCCTGTTCATCAATTAAGTTAAAGAAAGGCGTGTAGTTATATCCGCATCTTCCCAAGCTAAGAGCAAAGGAACTTGTAAACTCTGATGCATATCCACATTTCGGATCCGTATCTAAACCACCATATAAGGTACCTGGCCAACCTGCAGCAGGTCCAAATCCTCCTGGATTACCAAAAGAAGATATACCTAGAGGCCATCCACTAGGTGAACTGTAGTCAACAAAACTCCTTTCCCAAACAGGAAGCCTGTCTCTTTTCTCATACTCTAGTGCTATCATTAAATTAGCACCGCTATTGCCAGTACCCCAAACCATAGAAACATTCTTATCGCCATCACTTCCATCATTATCAGAGAAGTTTCCTTTAACCTCTAAGCCTTCAAATCCCTTTCTTGTTATGAAGTTAAGGACACCTGTAATAGCGTCAGATCCATAAGTTACCGCACCACCATTTTTTAGTAATTCCATTCTTTGCATTGCAATCATAGGAAAGTTACCTACATCAACAGGATAAACAGCTGATTTTGCTGATCTAACAGCTGCAGCCGCAACTCTCTTACCGTTGATAAGAACAAGACCTCTGTCTCCTCCCATACCACGGATATTGATATTCTTCAGTCCAGTTGCAACACCACTTCCTTGAAACTGATCTTGTTGGTTTAGAGTACCTGACATAGAAGGCAGGTTAAGGATTACGTCTATCATATTAGGACTTCCTTGTGCTTCTAGCTCATCTCTACCGATCACATCAACCGGCACAGCTTGGTTTTGCGCTGAGACTTTAATCAAAGAACCAGTAACAACTACCTCTTCAATATCTGCATCAGCAGCAAAAACATTAAAACCAGTCAGTAAAAAAGAAAATAAAATTAGGCTACGAACCATCTTTCTCAAATTATGCATAACTTCTCCCCATAATTATTAATAAAGTCAAACACCTTTAGATGGGTGTTTTATAGTCTTGATAGTAATACACCCCCTAGGGATGATCAACCTAAAAAATTAATATCTTATTAACCCTTTCGATTAACCAAAAACAGGCTATTCCCCCGATCACATAAGAAGAAAGTTGAAAAGTTATCTGAGTGATCTTAATTCTGTTTAGTACCCATACAATCATCACAAAAATTGGTACCACTAACAATTGGCCCACTTCTATGCCTAAATTAAAGAAAAATAGGGAATAAAGTAAAGAGGCTTCTGAGAATCCTATTTCAGACAAGGCTCCGGCAAACCCAAACCCATGTAATAAACCGAAGCCAAACGCTAATAACCAAGGCGTTTTCTTATATTTTTCTCCACTCCCCACTTCTAGAGCCAAATAAATAAGAGTTAAGGCTATCAGGGCTTCTGCGCTAGATTGGGGTAATTGAAAGATACCGGTTACAGATAAGGCAAGAGTCAGGCTGTGAGCTAAGGTAAAAGCGGTAATGGTCTTAATCAAGGTCTTAAAGCCAACCACTATGAAGATCAGACCCAGAACAAAAATTAAATGATCAATTCCACTTAAAAGATGTTCTACGCCCAACCAAAAGTAATTGGTAGGATACAGGTTAGATTCCCCTGGAATCATCACCTTAGGTTCATTTACTGATACCAGACCTTCATACTGGCCTCCATCAAAGAATTGAATGCTAATGAGAGCATCAGTCATTCTGGTCAATCCCTTAATTGTCAGCTCTTGGTTTCTCAGATCTGACTCACAAACTAAGCTAGATGTGGTTACTTGGTACTTACCTTCTATCTCAGGCAAAAAGTTAAGTGTTTCCTTGCAATCAGATGGAAAAACAACACTTCCTGGTTGCGTTAAAACATTTGAAGGAAATCTCCAAACTACATCAAAAGACTTGGCTTCAACCTCGCTTAAAGTTAGCCGAGCAGGATTTAACTCATGCGCTTGAAGATTGTTAAAACTAATTAAGATTAAAGAAATTAAAAAAAATAATTTTGACATTAATCTTGGTAATTAAATTTAGGATTGATTTGAATTTCATAATCCTTTTTTAAATCTTCAATATAATTTTTCATACTCTCTTGTTTCTTATCCAGCAAATAGTTAATTAACACTGCTCTCTTCACTTCTTCAAGGTCAGGTGATTTAGCTTCCGTAATTTGAGAAATTTTAATTAAATGAGTTCCATAGATGGAATCAAAAGGGCCTACCCAAACTCCCACCTCTCTGTAGATAAAATTTTCAGAAAAACCAACACCAAAATCTCTATCAATCTCTTTGGGAGTTTTATTGACAAAGTTTTTTCCAACTAAAAAAGGGTCACTATCAGGTAGGTTATTCTGATCTTGCATTACTTTGAGGGCATTCACTGCCCTTTCAGATCCATTCTTCTCTTTAGAGAAGTAAAGATGACTAAAGCTTAGTCTTCTGTCCATATAGTAATCAGCTTCTTTAGATTGGAAATACTCTTCAAGGTCTGATTCAGTGGGAGGCTTGCTCTGTTCTTCTTGCTTTAAAAAACCTATCTTTTGAGCCAGTCTCCTTTTGATAATGATATCGTCTTTATCCAGGTTTAGTTTTAAGGCCTCTCTATAAAGAATCTCTTCTTCAATTAGTTGGTTGATAATTCCTTGAAAATCTTGGCTATTTGGTGGTCTACCAACTTGTGCTGTCCAAGTTTCTATTAAACTATTTATCTCATCGTCATGGAGGATGATAGTTTTATCTTGATTACTGGAATCAAGCCAAATATCTAGCAGAAGAATAGCCAGACCTATGCATAAGAAGGAGAGTAACTTCTTAGTCATTAAGGTCTCTAATATCTATGCTTCAGGCGTATACCAGATCGGTGAAGACCAAGCTCTTTCCTGTAGAGTTTTGTGTAAGTCTGGTCTGGGTTCGACACCATTTCTAATTGCGTCCCAAGTAGACCAACGACAAGTTGGATTCTCTAATACTCTTACATAATAAAAAGCTTTTTGGGTAGGGTTAAAGTCAGGATCTTTCCAATAGGTTTTTAATTCTGAAGCGCCTAGATTAGAGCTAATAGAACAATCCGAAAGGTTAACTTTAGCTCCATTATCTGCGCACCTGTGAGTTTCAGGATCTACTTCAAGGCCGTCGGAACAAGCTACATCATAAACCTGTTCATTTGGTCTACCTACAGGCTCACCTATGGCATTTTCAGCAAAACCTTTGATAATTTGCACCCTTTGGAGCGGAGCTCCTCTGGTGTCACTTACCGCCCAAACTAAAAATTCAGGAGAGTCTCCACCAACAAGATCTCCTCCCATTGGCACCCCTTTTGCGTAAGCTTGTTTAATTAGACCTTCGTCTGAAAGAGAAGTATCACTTAAATTTTCTCCTGCAAAGAATCTCAATTTGATTTTGCTACCAGATGTAGCATAAGTTTCTTTCCTTCTAAAAGCATTGAAAATGGAGTCTCTTGTATTTTCTTCGGCCCAAACTACAGCCAATCCAGATGCACTCCATTGACGAAACCCTGGGTTACTGTAATAAGTTTCTCCAAATTTCTTTAAACCTATTAATCTAGCACCGGGTAAATCATCATTGTCCATAATTAGTTGAACTTGTTCATCTGGTAATGGAACCGAACCTCTGCCTTGAGGGGTTCCATCCAGGATACCTATTTTGGAGTGGAAATCTGATTCATCATCTGAAATAGCTCCCGTATGAGTATCACTTGCTCCTACTAGACCAAATTTATACGGATTACCCCTTTGTTCTTCTTGTAAACTTATGCCGTCTAGATACGCTTGTCTGACATAACTTCCATCTGGCCTGCTCCAACCCGTTCCACCTACTCTGGTGTCCATAATTTCAAAATCTGCCCACTCGTCATTTGGAGATAATAAGGGGTGTGTATCAGAAGTGCCTTTAACTTGTGTCATTTCTACAAGGGGCTCATTTCTCATTCTAAAGTCAGCGTACTCTTTGCCAATTGGGTACCCTGCCCAATCTTCTAATTCAAACATTTGTCCGTTAGAACCATTGGAATTATGAGGAATGGCTAAGGTATCAACACCCCTATCTCTTAAATCATCCATCCAAGTCCATAAGTCTTCAGGGTTTAAAGATTTTAATCTTGAAAATGGTTCAACTGTTACACGATCTCCTTTAAAAACTACATTTCTGTGTAGGTTTCCTCCTTCATAAGGTCCTGTTCCAAAAGGATTAAGAGTAGTTACATTCTCACCAGAACGGGTTGTTGAGCTGGTATATTCGTAAGCCACGAAGGTCGTAAAATTACCAGGATCATTGTGCTCTTGGGCACTACGAATAATATCTCTCCATGCTGACCTGTGTTTATCAACGTCGTAAATACTTATCACCCGTGCCTGATCTCCCGTCCACAAATACTTTACCATTCCCATAAAATTGAAATCCGCAACTAAGCTTCTGACTTGAGTAGCAAACAAAGCTCCCCTTCTGGGAATCGATTCAACGGTTCTATTCTCTAGAATATTAAGGTTGGTAAAAGGTTCAGTGCCTGGTGTAGTGTTATTAGGGTCGGCCCACCATTCTACGTTACCCATTAAAAAACCATGATCAGTTACCGCGTAAAAATCTAGCGGTTCTCTCATTTGCATGTCAAAACCTAAAGGATGCTGAATCGTTCCGCCTTTAGCGTATTTATAAGCATCATCAGGAGTGGCTGTAGTACCAAAAATATAAGCATCGAAAGAGTGCTTAGTATGGACATGTAGATCTCCAAAATAAACATTTCTATCTTCATTAAATCCAGGCGTGTTGCCAGATTCTGTCTCATCAGGACCCAGATTGCTGTAGTCAACAATATCGTCACCTGAAGTACAACTCCATAAAAATACTACGAAAACTAAACTTAAATTTCTAAATAAATGTTTCATCTTTTCCCCTAAAAAAGCTCTCCTACTTATAACAGAATAAGTAGTAAATAAAAAGTTACTTGCCAGTCTACCAGAGGTCGTATTTCTGAAGTTCAGCCCTTCCTACAACCATGTGGTGAACCTCATCAGGACCGTCAGCAAATCTTAAGTGCCTCATATCTGTATACATACCTGCAAGAGGTGTCCATTGTGAGATGCCTGCTGCACCATGCATTTGAATTGCCTGATCTACTATCTGACATGCCTTTTCAGGAACCATTGCCTTTACAGCACTGATATATATTCTCGCTTCCTTGTTACCTAACACATCCATGGCCTTTGCTGCTTGTAATACAGACAATCTCATGGCATTGATATCTATCCTAGCACGGGAGATAACCTCTACATTTTTTCCTAATTTAGCAATAGGTTTCCCGAAGGCCTCCCTAGACCCCGCTCTTTTTACCATAAGTTCTAAAGCTTTTTCTGCCTTTCCAATGGTACGCATGCAGTGATGAATCCTACCTGGTCCAAGTCTAACCTGTGATATTTCAAACCCTCTTCCTTCGCCCAATAGAATATTTTCCTTAGGAACGCGAACGTTATTAAACCTAATATGCATATGACCTTGAGGTGCATGATCGTGTCCAAAGACTTGCATGCCTTCAAGAATCTCAACACCCGGATTGTCTTTAGGCACTAAGATTTGAGATTGCTGCTTTGAAGGGTGAGCATCTGGGCTGGTCTTAACCATGGTTATCATAATCTTACATCTAGGGTCTCCTGCCCCAGATATATAAAATTTTTCTCCATTAATTACCCATTCATCTCCTTCCAATACCGCACTAGTGCTTATATTTTTAGCATCAGACGAAGCTAAATTTGGTTCTGTCATGGCGTAAGCTGATCTTATCTCTCCATTTAAAAGTGGCTCTAGCCATTCTTTCTTTTGCTCTGGAGTACCTACCTGCTGCAATACTTCCATGTTGCCTGTGTCAGGAGCACTACAATTCATAGATTCTGAAGACAGAGGATACTTTCCTAACTCATCTGCTATGTAGGCGTAATCTAAGTTAGTTAATGCTTCCCCAATATTTCCGTCATTGTCTGGTAAAAAGAAATTCCATAGACCTAAATCTCTGGCTTTATTCTTAACTTCCTCAAGAAGTTCAAGTTGCCGGGGATGCCAAGACCACCTGTCTTCCTTTTGGCTGTGCAATCCATAAAATTCTTCTTGAATCGGTGCAACATTTTCTACGCAATGCTTCTTAACTAAATCCATTAAAGGCTGGGCCTCATCGGACATCGCTAATTGAAAAAGATCTGGATTTAAGTTTGCTGACATAATTTCTCCTTTAATTATTATTAATTTTATACCAAATCGGTGATGACCATGCTCTTTCTTGTATGGTTACTTGTAAGCCGGGTCTCACTGGAGCTCCTGATCTAATAGCATCCCAAGTTGTCCACCTGCAAGTAGGATTCTCTAAAACCCTAACGTAGTAAAAAGACTCCACCCCTTTTTCAAAATCTGGATCAGTCCAAACAGTCTTTAATTCAGAAGCTCCATTATTAGAAATGGAACAATCCTGTAGATTGACCTTAGCGTTATTTTCAGGGCATCTATGAGTCTTGGGATCTACTTTTAAACCATCTGAACAAGCAACGTCATAAACCTTCTCTTTGGTTTCTTTGTCTGGTCCATGGTCATACCAACCCTTAATAACTTGAAGTCTTTGTAGAGGAGCTCCATAACTGTCTCTTTGTGCCCAAACTATAAAATGGGGAGACTCATTGCCTTCACTTATCAAATCCGCTCCCATTGGGACACCTTTTTCATATGCTTTTTTAACTAAAGCATCTGAATTTAAGTCTATGTCCTTTAATGTAAAACCCCCAAAGAATCTTACTTTAATCCTGTTACCTGAAGTACCAAAAGTCTCTTTGCGCCTGAGAGCATTAAATATGGACTCACGAGTATTCTCTTCAGCCCAAACTCCTGCTAACCCTGAGGCTCCAAATTGAGCAGTTCTGGCAGAGCCAGGTAAGTATTGATCTATTATTATTTCAGAACCATTAAGTTGAGAAGTACTGGCAGAGCCATCTAGGTAGTCTTCATTAAATGGCAAAGAGCCTCTTGATAGGGGTGAAGATGTTAGTGGTGTTGTACCAAAATAGTTGTCTTCTTCGTAGGAACCTGAGGAATTGTGATTATCGCTTGAACCTATAAAGCCCATTCTAAAAGGATTACCTCTATTTTCTTTTTGAAGGGCCAAGCCGTTCATCAAAGCCTCCCTTACATAGCTACCATGAGGATTGCTGTAAAAATTAGTTTTTCCTTTACGGGTATTCAGAATTTCAAAACCTGCCCATTCATCCTTCGGAGATAATCTGGGATGAGTTTCAGAGGTGCCTTTAATTTGAGTAATTTCAACCAATGGCTCATTTCTCATCCTTTGTTCTGCGTAAGATTGATCTAAAGGTTTCCCATCATAATAAGCTAGCCTAAAAGTTTTGCCATTGGACTGATTTGAATTGTGAGGAATAGCTAAGCTGTCTAAACCCTTTTCTCTCATAACGTCCATCCAATCCCATAAATCTTCTGGATTCTGTGAATCCATCCTTGTAAAAGGTCTTTTAGGTGCCTTACTTGAATTAAATAGAACATTCCTATGATAGGAAGCACCGTCTGGTGGTAAAAAAGATGAGGTCCATTCATACCCTATGAAAGTAGTAAATTTACCTGGTTCATTATGCTTTTCCGCTGCCTTAATAATATCTGTCCATGCTTCTCTATAGGACTCATAATCAAATGATGCTGAGCCTCTTGCAATATCACTCTTCAACCAAGCTATGAATTGTTTCCAGTAGCTACCTCGCGTCTGGGCAAATTTACCAAATTCTTGTCTAAAAAGAGCTACTCTATCCAGATTGCCATCAATATTAAGAAGGCTTAAATTTTCTTCTGCGTTTACATTGTGAAAAGGTTTTGCTAGGGGATGCTTTGAAAGTTCTGTTGATGTATCAGCCCAATCATCCACAACTCCCATCCAAAAACCATGATCAGTAACTGCATAAAAATCTAAAGGCTCTCTTATTGTCATATTAATGCCAAAAGAATTTTTCATAGCTTCTCCTTTGGCATAACGATAAGCTTCATCAGGAGTGTTCATGTTACCTAGCAGGTAAGCATCAAATGAATAAGTGGTGTGTATGTGGGTGTCTCCAAAGTACACATTGCGGTATTGGTTGTAATCTTCCGTTCTTTCATTGGAAACATCTTTCTCAGGAATTGAATGGTCCTCAATGGTCTGATTATCATTGGAACAACTTGATAGAATTAGAAGACCAAAAATAATAAATACGACTCTGAACATAAACTTTCTCCTTTTATTGCGTCGAATCCTCTGCTGGATCGTAATTACCGATCCAGTCAGCCGTAGTCGTAGAGCTAGGTACATACCATATAGGTGAGGACCAAGCTCGGTCTTGTGTAATTAGGTTTAGATCAGTTCTGGGTTTCCTTTGGTTATTTACCGCGTCCCAAGCCGTCCATCTGCAAGAAGGATTCTCTAAAACCCTAACATAATAGAAAGCATCTTCATCAGGATTAAACTCAGGATCCGTCCATACAGTTTTTAATTCTGCGGCACCTAAATTAGAAACAGAGCAATCCGCTAGATTAACTTTCGCACCATTATCTGGACACCTATGAGTTTGGGTATCTACCTTTAAGCCATCTGAACAAGCTGCATCATAAATTTTTTCATGAGTGCTTCCATCCCCAGTATCGGTCCAACCCTTAATAATTTGTAGGCGTTGAAGCGAAGTAGCTCTTTGATCTTTTTGAGCCCAAATCAAAAATGAAGGTGGCTTCCTCTCTTCCGCCATAAGATCACTTCCCATGGGCACCGCTCTTTTATAGGCTTCTTTTACTAATTGTTCTGAATCTAAATCAAGATCTTGTAAATCAAAACCTCCAAAAAAACGAAGTCTTATCCGGTTGCCGCTTGTTGCATAAGTTTCCTTCCTTCTAAAAGAAGAAAAAATTGATTCTCTTGTATTTTCTTCTGCCCAAACTGCGGCTAGACCAGAAGCACTCCAAAGAGAATAGTAAGTGTCTACATATCTACCCTGCTCTTTCTCAACAAAATTATTAGAGTTATCTTCACCCTGACTTAACTCCATGTATTCTTGTCCAGTAATTGGGACTGTACCTCTTAAAGCAGGAAGGCCATCCAACACTCCAACTTTGGCATAAAAATCTGATTCAACAAAAGCCCCTGCTGCCGTATGCGTATCACTTGAACCTATAACACCGAATTTGTATGGATTTCCTCTATCCTCCCACTGTAAGCCCAAGCCTCTTTTGTATGCTTGCCTAACATAACCGCCATTGGGATCACTATAAGTTTTGCCTCTTCCAATCCGGTAAGGAAAAATTTCAAAGTCAGCCCATTCATCATCTGGAGACAATAAAGGGTGAGTATCTGAAGTTCCTTTAACTTGAGTACTTTCAACAATAGGCTCATTTCGCATCCTGAAATCTGCATATTGTTTATCGACTAGAGAACCATCCCACTCCTTAGTTTCAAACATTCTTCCGTTTGATCCATTGGAGTTATGGGGTATGGCTATTGAATCTAAACCTAGTTCCCTTAACCGATCCATCCAAGACCAAAGATCCTCTGGATTCATAGAGTCTATTCTTGTCCAAGGCCTCTTCGGGTACTCAGAGGTTTCAAATAAAACGTTTCTATGTAAATTCCCGCCTTCGTTAAGGCCTGAGTTGGTGGTAAATTCGTAACCAATAAAAGTCGTAAATTTTCCTGGTTGATAGTTTCTTTCAGCTGATTCCGCTATCTCCTTCCATGCAGTCTTATGAACATCGTAATCAAACATTGGCATAGAGAGAGCTATATTATTTTTAATTCTTTTAGCTCTCCATTGGCTGAATTCATTTCCAAAAGTACTTAACCAAAAGAAATTAGCAAAAGCATTTCTTCTTCTGGAGATAGAGTCTATGCCAGTATTACCTGGAGCATTAATATCGTGATAAGGACCTGCACCAGGTAGTGACGAAGCAGGATGTGAAGTATCTGCAAGTTTCTCAAAAAGTCCCAAGAAAAATCCATGATCTGTCACCGCATAAAAATCTAGCGGTTCGCTTAATTGCATATCAAAGCCTAAGGGATGTTTGATGGTTCCTCCTTTAGCAAAGGTATAAGCATCATCAGGAGTGGCTGTTGTTCCAAATATATAGGCATCAAAAGAATATTTTGTATGAACGTGGGTATCTCCAAAATAAAGATTTCTTTCTTCGTTATAGCCCTCGGTGTTAGTTGACTCTATTGAATCTTCTTTAGTACCTGAATCTTGAAGATTCAGTGAATCATCTGAGCAGCTGATTACCAATAAGGTTACGAAACCAAATAGAATAGATTTTTTTATAAATTTCATAGTCCTCCCTGAAACCCTCTCCGGACTTCATATTATGAAGGTGGAAAAGAAAGTAAAGTTAAAAAAATTGTCTTTTTTAATAAATACTGTATATTTATACAGTATGCGTGATTTATATAGAAAGAATAAACCTTCAGGTCAACCTATGGCCGTAAAGGGTTTTGAGTCAATAAGTCAAAATGTATTGTTGCAGAGTATGTGGATAGATCGTTTAATAACATCAGTGTATGTTGTTTTAACAGGAACGATTATTGCAATCTCTTTAGCAATACTACTTGGCTTTGATGGTTAAAAAAGAAAAACGTCCTAGAATAAATCCAGTTGCGAAGCATGCTGGTAAATTCAATAAGGCAAAAGTCTTCAAAGACAAAACAAAATACTCAAGAAAGAAAAAATCTAAAGGGAGCTAATGGATAGCTACTATAACCTTCTGGTTGCCTGGTTTGTCTTGTGTGTTGCTGCAGGCTTTTACCTTCTATTTAAAACAGCTCCTTACGGCAGATATTTAAGAGATGGATGGGGAGTACAAGTTCCTTCTAGGTTGGGATGGATTTTATTTGAATCACCACCTGTTTTTTTAATGATCGTTTTCTTTATTCTTTACAGCGATCAAAGTTGGGTTCAAATAATATTTCTCTCCATTTGGTTAAGTCATTACATTAACAGAAGTTTAATTTGGCCATTGAAAGTAAAGATTTCCGGTAAACCTATGCCGCTTTTAATAATTCTTTTCGCTTTAGGCTTCAATGCTATAAATGTTTACCTTCAAGGGAATTGGATTTTTGTTCATGGAGAGTATTCAATTTATTGGTTAACCAGCAAGCCTTTTATCGCGGGTTTAATAATTTTCTTCATTGGTATGTACATCAACATTACTTCAGATAATATTTTAATTGCTCTAAGAAAAAATAATCAGGATGAATATTCAATTCCCAAAGGGTTTTTATTTAACAAAATATCTTCTCCTAATTATCTAGGTGAAATGATTGAGTGGCTTGGTTGGGCAATAATGACTTGGAGTTTTGCAGGTTTGGTTTTTTTCTTTTGGACAGTAGCTAATTTGTTACCTAGGGCCTTATCTAACCATAAGTGGTACAAAAAAGAATTTCCTGAATACCCATCTGAACGCAAAGCAATTATTCCTTATCTTTTTTAATCTTTCTCTTGTTTCTATTTAACACAAGAATTATTCTAAGCGCCCTGTTTGCAAGCAAGTTAGGAGTCATTTATGGATCTAGAATACGGACCTGAGTACAACGAATTTAGAGAAGAAGTTAGATCTTTCGTTAAAGACAATGAAGGGGTTAATCTGATAGGGGAGTCTTTAAGAAGCACTGCACGGGTTGAATGGCAACAAACACTAATTGATAACGGCTACTTCGCAAGATCCACTCCTAAAGAATATGGTGGATTTGGAGGTGATATAGACATTCTAAAAACCAGAATAATAGCGGAAGAGTTTGCAAAATCTTCTATTCCTAAACCTTTGGGCGGCCAAGGAATACAAATGTTGGTCCCTACTCTACTTGAGCTTGGTACAGAAGAACAAAAGCAAGCCTACGTAAAACCCACTCTTAGAGGAGAGATTATTTGGTGCCAAGGTTATTCTGAACCTAACTCTGGTAGTGACCTAGCAAGCCTGCAGACCAAAGGAGAGTTGGATGGGGATGAGTGGGTTATTAATGGTCAGAAGATTTGGACCAGTACAGCAAAATTTGCTCAGATGTGTTTTTGTCTGGTTAGAACAGAACCGGATGCTCCGAAGCACCAAGGAATCAGTTACCTTCTAATTCCAATGGACACACCTGGTATTGAAATTAGACCAATTAAGCAAATGACAGGTGATGCTGATTTCAATGAAGTGTTTTTCACAGATGTACGTATACCTGCAGCTAACATTGTTGGTAAGCGCGGTGAAGGATGGAAAGTAGCAAACGCAACTTTAACTCATGAAAGAGGTTCATTAGCTGATCCAGATGTAATGCAGAATAGACTTTATGCGCTTATTGATTTAATGAAATCTGAAACTATTGATGGAGAAAGAGTTATAGATAAACCTGTGTTCAGGGATAGATTGCTGAGAGTTCAAGGAAAAGTATTGGCTCAACAAGCCAATGCCCTAAGGCTCCTTTCTAGTTCAATTAACAAAGGTCAAGACACCACAATGGCAAGATTTATTACTAAACTTATAGGAACTGAACTGAGGCATGAGCTTGAAGGCTTGGCTATTGATGCCATGGGTGAAATAGGAACCCTATATGAAGACAGCCCTCATTTAAGAGACAGCGGCTCCTGGCAGATGTCTTATATGTATTTTCTTGGGTTGATAATTGGTGGAGGTACTAATCAGATACAAAAGAATATTATTAGTGAAAGGGCCTTAGGTATGCCTAAGGAACCGAAAGTACAAGGAGCATAAGATGTATTTTGGATTATCAGAAGAGCAACAAAGCCTACAAGATAATATTAAGAAATATCTAGAAGACAATGCTTCTCTAGATACGATTAAAGAAGTGGCTGGTGGTGATTCAGCTAAGGCAGAAAATATACATAAAGGACTCGTAGAATTAGGAATCAGTGGTCTTATGGTTCCTGAGCAATACGGAGGGCTAGAGCTTGATATGCTTTTTGCTTCTGTTGTTTCAGGAGCCCTGGGTTCAGGTACGGCACCCGTTCCATTTGCTGGTGCTTATGTCATGGCACCCATTGCACTATCTCTAGGAGGTAGCGAATCCCAAAAGGAAACCTGGTTACCAAAAATAGCAGGTGGCGAGGCTATTATTGGAATTGGTATTTCAGAATATGTAGGCGCTCGAGAAGATGCAGCAATTACTTTCTCTGGTAACACTATCTCAGGACGATGTCTTTTTGTAATTGACGCTAAAAATGCAGATGCTTATATTCTTGCTAATAAAGCAGGAGAACTATACATAATTGATGCTAAAGACAAAGGCATCTCAGTAACTGAATTAGTAACAGTTGATAAAACACGTCCTTCAATAGAACTGAATTTAGACAAAGTGGTAGCCGAACTTCTTCCAGGGTCCGAGAAGAATCAAGAAGTAATCAATAAAGTTTTAGATGCTGGCAGGCTGATGCTTTCAGCGGACAGTGTTGGCGCTTCTCAAATAATGTTGGATAAAGCCGTTGCTTACTCGTTAGAAAGGAAACAATTTGGAAGAGTTATAGGATCGTTTCAAGCAGTTAAACACATGTGTGCTGAAATGGCTGCAGAACTGGAACCCTGTCATTCAATGATATGGCATGCAGCGCACTGTTATGATCATGATCCTGCCCAAGCTAGATTAATGGCTTGTCACACCAAGGCCCATGTTTCAGAAGTAGCGAAGCAAATTTCTAAGACCTCTACAGAAGTTCATGGCGGTATGGGTTTTACTGATGAATTAGGTTTGCATTACTGGTTTAAGAGAATAGGGCTTAATAGACAACTATTAGGATCTCCAGAATTAGTTAGAGAAGAAGCAGCAAGAATTCAAAACTTTGATCAATCCCCTGCTGAAGGTCAAGGAAATAAGGAAGTTGGTAATCCTTTACTTGTCTAAAGAGAATAAAACTCAGCTGCTGTTTTAAAGAAAAGGTGTTCCTTTTCTTCTAAAGAAAAATCTCTCACCACTTTTTTAAATCCATTCCAGAGAGAGGCATAGGAGATTGATCTTCTATCTACGGGGAAATTACTCTCAAACATGCAGCGTTTTACACCAAAACACTTAATAGCATGAAGATAATATCTTCCGTGAAACTCAAATAGCTCATCGGAAGTTGCTGGCAATTCTCTCTTATGCCATCCCCAACCATTTATTGGCATAGCCAGTCCACCTATTTTTATATAAACGTTATCCCTTTCTGCTAACTCAGCAATAGATTCTTTCCATTCAGAAAAAACCTCTTCATGTCTATTTGCATAAGGACCTATACCTAGCGGACCGCCAAAGTGATTCTGTACGATCTTAAGATTAGGGAAACATTTAGCTAATTCTGTTAACTCATTGATTTGTTTATGATAATTCCAAGCATCTAACGTTAAATTTAAGGCATCTAGTTGTTCTATACCTTGCTGAAATTTAGAGTCTAAATAGATATGCCTAATTGGTATAGAGTGTGAATTCCTTATTTCTTCACTTTCATCCCAGCTTGCGCCATGACGAATCCCCTTAAATCTCCCTTTTCCTTCCTCTACATGAGCTTCTAACACCTCTCTCGCAGAGCTTCCTAGCATCATGTCTGCATGCCCAACTATGCCTTCGATTTGTGCTTTAGACTTATCTAACTTTGCTTCTTCAGCAACTTCATAAACAAACTTGGTTTCCCCTACAGGTTTCATTGCGTCTGAGCCCGATTCAAAATACCCCTGGCCGCACTCCACGAAAACCGTCTTACTAATCTTATG
>CAXFFS010000026.1:0-17700 GCA_964002385.1 uncultured Gammaproteobacteria bacterium
CTCTGGAGATGATGCCAGGGAGGGCTTAGTTGCTGTCATTTCAATAAAAGTACCTGATCCTAAGTTTTCTTCTCAAACAAAAGACAAGCTAGTTTCCTCAGAAATTAAGCCAATAGTAGAACAGGAGGTTTATAAGCACCTCACCAATTACTTGTTAGAAAACCCAGCAGAAGCTCGAATGATAGCCACAAAAATAATAGATGCTGCAAGAGCAAGAGAAGCAGCTAGACAGGCCAGAGAGCTAACAAGGAGAAAGGGAGTATTTGACGGAGGGGGCCTACCAGGAAAACTTTCAGACTGCACGGAAAAAGACCCAGGCAAGTCAGAGGTTTATTTAGTGGAAGGTGAGTCAGCAGGAGGTTCGGCTAAACAAGGTAGAGATAGAAAGTTCCAAGCCATACTTCCCTTAAGGGGCAAAATTATTAATGTTGAGAAGGCAAGAATAGACAAGGTTCTTTCCTCCAGTGAAATAATAACAATAATTACAGCATTGGGATGTGGAATAAAGGGAGAGGACTGGCAGCTTGAAAAATTAAGGTACCACAGAATTATAATTATGACTGATGCTGACGTGGATGGCTCTCACATAAGAACTCTTCTTCTAACCTTCTTTTACCGTCAAATGCCAGAGCTTCTAGAGAAGGGTTATATTTATACAGCCCAGCCCCCACTTTATAAATTAAAAAAAGGGAAGCAAGAAGTATATATAAGGGACGACAAGGCCCTAAGAGAACAGCTTCTGGCAGAAGTTTTAGATGAGACCAGGCTTGTGCTGAACAAGAAGGGCGAGTCAATAGGAGGAGAAGCCCTGAGTAAACTTATTTCTCAGCACCAAAAAGCCCAGGAGTCCATGTATTCGTTTACTCACCAATATCCAGAAGAAATACTTCAGGCAAGCATGTATCTTGAAAGGTTAGAGGGCTTGAAAAAAGATATAAATGTAAAAGATTGGAGTAAGAAGCTTCAAGTAAAGCTTAATAGCTCAGCCTTAAATGGATCCAAGTGGAAAGTAGAAGCAATTAAAAATAAAGAACAAAAAATATCTGAACCGGAGATAACTTTAATCCGTCACGGCTCTGAAACAGCCTGGAAGCTAAGCCCAAGTTTTTTTAGATCAAAAGCATACAAGGACATTTGTTCGTTTGGAGAACACTTAATTGCCCTGTTAAATAAGGATTCTTATTTTGAATTAAATGGGTCTAAATTTAGGATAGATAATTTCGCAAGCTCAGTAAATGAGCTAATCGAAGCAGCTAAAAAATCTTTTACAATGTCAAGATACAAAGGGCTTGGAGAGATGAACGCAGACCAACTTTGGGACACAACAATGGATCCCGAAGCAAGACTTCTAGGCCAGGTAACCATTGATGACGCACAAAAGGCAGACGAGCTCTTTAATGCCTTGATGGGTGATGATGTAGAGCCTAGGAAAATATTCATAGATGAAAACGCAAAGTTTGTTGTAAACCTAGACGTCTAGTTATCTTCTAGGCTAATTTCATTAAGTCTTTCTCTAGCCCAATTTTCTGTTTGTTTTGCTGCTTCAGCGCTTGAACTTATGTTCTCAATAGGGGCCCCTATAACAAGCTTAATTTTTCCAGGGTATTTCAAGAACCCGTGGGCAGGCCAACAATCACCAGAATTGTGAACAAGAGGGAGGACAGGAACTTTCATTTTTTTTGCAAGCTCAAATCCGCTCCTAGCATAACTCCCTATTTCTCCTGGGTTTTTTCTTGTCCCTTCAGCAAAGCTTAAAATTGAAAAACCGTTTTTTATTCTATTTTCTCCTTCTCTTAATGCTTTTCTAAGGGCAACAATGGGGTTACCTCTGTTTATAGCTATAGGTTTAAGTAAAGCGAGAGACCAGCCCCAAAAAGGAATAAATAATAACTCCCTTTTTAGAAGGGTAGTTATAGGAAAGAAATAGTACTGACAAAAAAAGGTTTCCCATTGGCCCTGATGGTTGGGGATAACGACAAAAGGGGCATTTGGAATATTCTCTTCTCCTTCAACTGCCATTTCAATCTTGCAGGTCCTGTACAGGATCCAATTAGAAAATCTTGGCCAAGTAGATAAAAGTTTAATTCTATTAGTTATGTTTAAGAAAGGACAAATAAGGCAACCTATTAAACCTGCTAGAAAGCCAGAGGCGACATAAAAAAAATAAAAACTAAGCGACCTTATATAAATCATCAAAGTAAAAAATTTAAGATTCTAAAACATAATTTACAGCATCCATAAGGTCCTTAAAGCATCTTTCTTTTGGAGGGCAGTGCTTAGATGTTAAAGTTTTTTCCCCATAGCCGGTTTCTACAAGAAGAGGTGTGCATCCATGCCTGGTAGCACACAATAAATCAGACTCCTTGTCTCCTATAAAAAAACTGTTTTTTAAAGAACTACCAATTCGTTCTTCGATCTCAACCAGAAGCCCGGTTTCTGGTTTGCGACAAGAACAATTATCTTTAGGTTCATGAGGACAAAAAACAATGCAGTCAATTTTACCCCCTGCCTCTTGTACTAAAGAAGACATGTGTTCGTGAACGTCTTCAAGCTGTTTTTCATTAATAATTTTTTTACTTATGCAGGCTTGGTTAGTTGCCACTACTACAGAAAACCCAGCAGCAGTGAGTTTTTTTATAGCCTCAAGACTTCCATTGATAGGTTCAAATTCTTCTTTTCTTGTTACATAACCCCAAAGGTCTACATTAATAACCCCATCCCGGTCCAGAACGATAGGTTTAGAGGAAGTTTTAGGCACTTACCTTAAATACTCCTGCAGGTAAGGCGAGGCCTCTTCTATATGCACCCTCTCCTGATCCATGCTGTCTCTGTTTCTAATAGTAACTGTTTGGTCCTCGAGGGTTTGAAAATCTACAGTAATGCACAGAGGCGTTCCAACCTCATCGTGGCGCCTATAGCTTTTACCAATATTTCCAGAATTCTCTAACAAAATTCTTCCAAGGCTAAGGCCTTGGAGTTCTTTTTTTAGACTTTTTGCTGCCAAAACTAATTCTTCATTGTTTTTCTTAAGTGGAATAACAGCTGCCTTGATAGGAGAAAGGTGTGGTTTAAGCGAAAGAACGGTTCTTTCTTTTCCATTTTCTAATTGTTCAATCGTATAAGCTTCATTTAGAACAGCAAGAAACCCTCTGTCCACACCTGCTGCTGGTTCAATTACATAAGGTACTGTCCATTTTTTGGTCTCCCTATCCTGAACTGCCAGCTTGGCATTGGAAGAAGAATTCTTCTGAACCTTTGCTGAAATAGAAAGATCTGATTGATTTTTTGTATGGGACCCTAAGTCAAAATCTGTTCTGTTGGCAATTCCTTCTAGTTCTTCTGTGCCGTGTGGAAATTTATACATTATATCAATGGTTGATTTTGAATAATGGGCACGTTCTTTCGCGGGCACATCATATAAATCTAGTCTTTTTTTCTGAACCCCCTGTTTTGACCACCAATCAAGTCTATTTTTCACCCAAAATTGATGCCACTCTTCATCTTTTCCAGGCTCAACAAAGAATTCCAATTCCATTTGCTCCATTTCCCTTACTCTAAAAATGAAATTTCTAGGAGTAATTTCATTTCTAAAGGCTTTTCCTATCTGAGCTACGCCAAAAGGTAAGCTTCTGGAAGTAGAGTCCACAATATTTTTAAAGTTAGTAAAAGTCTGTTGTGCCGTTTCAGGCCTTAAGTAAGCAAAAGAAGTTCCATCATCAATAGGGCCTACATTGGTTTTAAACATTAAATTAAATGGCCTAGGTTCAGTAAGATCCGTAGAGCCGCAAGAAGGGCATTTAGATTTTTCTAAATGATCGGCTCTCCACCTTGAATTACAAGAGCGACAGTCAACAAGTGGGTCGGAAAAAGTTTCTTCATGTCCTGAGTATTTCAATACAGCAGGGTTAGTTAAAATTGCTGCGTCTAACCCTTCCACATCATCTCTTTCATAAACCATGGATTTCCACCAAGCTTGTTTCAAATTATTTTTTAATTCAACTCCTAAAGGCCCGTAATCAAATAGTCCCTGAAGCCCTCCGTAAATTTCATTTGTTTGGTAAATAAAGCCCCTGCGCTTACAAAGGGCCGTAAGTTCTTCCATTGAATTAGCAGGCATAATTTAATTAATAATTATTTATATAGTAAGCACTTACTATCATTTATAAAGTTATTTAATAAGGATTTTTAAAATTTGAATGTTTAAACCTTTTGTATTCCCACGCGTATTGCTCTGGGGCTTTCATTATACATTCTTCCAGTTCTGTGTTCATGAGATTTACCCCTTCTGGCACACCTAAAGTATTTAATTTTTCTATCCTCTCACTAAATATAACTTTATATCCTTTGCCTTTTTTTAATCTTATACAACTCACTGAATGGCAAGGGCTTTCTGTTCTAGTTGCAAGACTTGAAACTAGAGATACAGAAAATGCCGGAGTACCAAAAAAGTTTGAAATAATACCGTTCTTATTCTTAGGCACCTGGTCGCTTGCCATTATTATTACTTCACCACGATTCAATGCCTTAAGGGCTGATTTAACTCCCCCTGAATCTGCTTTAACCATTTTTGCTCCCATTAAAAGTCTAGCCTGTTTCATTAGCTCATCTACTGCATTAATTTTTGCAGGTGTGTAAAGTATGGTGCATTTAAAATTTTGAGCTAAAAAACTAATCAGGACTTCTATATTCCCCAAGTGAGAAGTGAATAGTATTGCACCCTTCTCTTGGCTGAGGCTTTCTGAAACCAGCTTCATTCCTTCTATTTGAATTATGTTGGCAACTCCTGTTTTAGGGAATGTAATCCAGGATTTTCCAGATTCAAGTAGACTTCTTGAAGTTTCTTTTAGGCTTTTTCTCATTAAAACCTTAATTTCTTGATCACTTGAGTTAGGAAAACAGAGTTTTAAGTTTATTTTGGTGTTATTTCTAGCTGAATTAGGGAGTATGCTTAACAAAAACCCCATCGCTTCACCTAAAAAATGTATATTTTTAAGGGAAATAAGGCTTAATAAGGTTAAAAATAGTGCGAAAAGGCCTTTAACCATGGTAATTAGGCTATTTTCTCCAAAAAGCAGGAGTAAATAGCACTAGAAGCGTAAATATTTCTAACCTACCTAAGAGCATAGCCATGCACAAGCCAAGCTTTGAGTAGTCGGATAGAGATTGGTAATTGTTTGAGACCTCCCCCAAGCCAGGACCTAGATTGTTTAAAGTAGCCCCAACGGCAGAAAAAGAAGTAATAAAATCATTTCCTTGGGCCAATATAAACAGAAATAATAAAATAAAAACAATAACATAGATAGAAAAGAACCCCCATACTGACTCAGCTACCCTTGGGCTGACAGCCTTTTTACCTAATTTTATTGAAATTACTGCATTTGGATGAATTAATTTAGTTATTTCACCTGCACTTTGTTTTGCTAGAACAAGAGTTCTGACAACCTTAATACCCCCACCTGTTGATCCTGCACACGCCCCTATAAAAGCCGTCAAAAGAAGTAAAATAGGAACAAATAGAGGCCAGTTCGAGTAATTTGCAGTAAGAAAACCTGTAGTTGTTGCTATAGAAACTACCTGAAAGGCACTTTCTTGAATAAGGCTAGTTCCAGGCTCCTCTAGATATATACCAAGGGTCAGGAAAGTTAAAACAAAAACAGTTAATAGAATAAAGAAATATGCTTTTACTTCAGAGTCATAAAAATAGTGTAATAACCTCCTTTTGCTCCAGGCTATATAGTGAAGCCCAAAGTTAATTCCCGCAATAATCATGAATATAACGGCCGTCCATCTGATTGAAGCTTGAGTAAAGAACCCAAAGCTTTCATCGTGGGTTGAAAATCCTCCGATAGATACAGTAGAAAAGGCATGACATATGGCGTCATAAGTTGTCATACCAAAGAATTTATACGCTGATGCACAGAGTATTGTCATTGTTAAATAAACATACCATAGAGCTTTAGCTGTCTCAGTAATTCTAGGAGTTAACTTAGAGTCCTTTAATGGTCCTGGTGTTTCTGCTTTATACAGTTGCATTCCTCCTATGCCTAATAAGGGCAAGACTGCTACTGCCAGTACTATGATTCCCATACCTCCCAACCACTGGAGTAGTTGTCTATAAAAAAGTATTGACCTAGGAAGTTCATCTAGGCCCGTAAGTACTGTTGCTCCTGTAGTAGTTAATCCAGATATAGACTCAAACAATGCATCTATATAGGAAATGTTTATTTCTTCTGCGAAAATTAGTGGAAATGATCCGAAAATCGATAAAACTGTCCAAAATAAAACAGTTATTATGAATCCATCTTTTGTCCTAAGGTCTTCTTTTCTGGTTGCACTGAGAATATAAAGTAAAAAACCACAAAGAAAAGTTGCCAATAGAGTATTAAAAAATACCTTAATAAGAGCATATTCTTGAAAGTAATAGGCCACAGAAGCGGGAAATAGCTGGGCTGTGCTAAAAAACATTAAAAGGATACCGAGAATTCTAAGGGTGTAAAGAAAGTTCATTTAAGTTAATTTAGGAGGGAGAAAAGATTTGCTGGACTTTAGGTAGTAGCTTTTTATCTGTTAAAAAAAGTATTACATGATCATGTTCACGTAATTTAACGTCATCATGGGCGATTTTAGCTTTATTTTTACGTATAATCGCACCAATTGTAGCCCCCGCAGGAAGTCTTATGTTCCCCAGTTCTTTTCCAATGGCATCTTCTTTACCATTAGTTGACTCTTTTACAATGGTTTCTATGGCTTCTGCAGCCCCACGCCTTAAAGAATGAACTTTTACAACCTCATCTCCCGCTAATTCAGATAAAAATGTTCCTATGGTAATTTGAGATGGAGCTATAGCTACATCTATACCCTTGTCTTGTACTAAATCTACGTAAGCCTCATTGTTAATTAGAGCAATTACTTTATGGGCTCCCATTTCCTTAGCTAGCATGCATGACATGACGTTAGCTTCGTCGTCGTTGGTTACGGCTACAAAAACATCACATTCTTCTATATTTTCTTCATGGAGCAGAGATTTATCAGAGACATTTCCCTCTAGAACAATTGTATCTATCAGGCGCTCTGAAATTTCTTTAGCCTTTTCTGAATTGGCTTCAATAAGCTTTACTGTGTGGTTGTCTTCAATCTGTTCAGCAAGAGCGCTTCCAATTTTTCCACCCCCAGCTATAACGATATATTTATAGGGATCTTCTTTTGTTCTCATTTCATTAATTACTTTTCTTGCGTCTTTTCTTCTAGCAATAAAGAAAACCTCATCTCCTGCTTCAACTGTAGTTGTCCCCTTAGGAATAATTGCCCCTCCTTTTCTAAAGATAGCTGCTACCCGTGTGTCTACATTGGGCATGTGTTTTTTAAGATCCCCTATTTCGTGACCTATTAAAGGGCCTCCCTTTATGGCCCTAACTCCAACCAGATTTAGTAAACCATCACCAAATTCTAAAACTTGAAGAGAACCAGGAGTTTCAATTAAGGCCTGTATGTGATTTGTAATAAGCTTTTCTGGACTCACTACAATATCAACAGGTATAACCCCTTCCTCAATTGCCTTTTTAGTTCTATCTTTCAAATAGGATGATTCTCTAATTCTAGCAATAGTTTTAACATTTTCTGATAGAACCTTAGAGATTAGGCAAGAAACAATATTTATTTCATCACTGCCTGTAACTGCAACAACCATGTCTGCTTCTTTTATACCAGAATTAACCAAAGTATTCGGGTAAGAACAGCTGCCATGAACAGTTTTAATATCTGCTTCTTCTTCTAGGCGATGAAGGGCGCTTTGATTGTTATCAACAACCGTTATGTCGTTGTCTTCTTGAGACAATGAAATAGCCAGTGTAGTTCCAACTGTGCCCGCTCCAAGAATAATAATTTTCAAATGTTTTCCTTCCCGGAAATCAAGTTACGCGGATTATAAACCTATTTATGATTCTAACTATTAATTTTCAAGCGAAGAAGAGAATTTTTTTATCCGAAAAATCTTTTCTGCATTCCCCTTTATGAAGTCCTCAGCACTAACGGCTTTTTTACCCTCAATCTGTAAAGACTGCAACCTTAATGATTGATTATTTTGGCACCCCACACAAAGAGTGCCATCTTCAGAAGCAGAAAGCTCTCCTGGAGACAACAGGTGAGAAACTTTAGCTTTCATGGATTTTAAAACTTTAATCCTTTTATCTCCAAAAAAAGTAAAAGCTCCATATTTAGGAAATAAAGCCCTTATCTTTCTTTCAATGCATTCTGCAGACTCTTGCTCCCAAAATATTTCTGTTTCTTGCCTTTCAATTTTTTCAGCGTAAGTAGCAAGCTCTGAATCCTGATTTGCTTCTTTAACTCTACCCTTAGCAAGATTTTCTAGAAAGCTTATAAGTTCAACCTTGCTTAAGTTTTGATATTTTTTTTCTAGAGTTTCAGAGTCTTCATCCTCAACAAAAGGGCAGGGAAGCAATTTCATAATAGGGCCTGTATCTAGTCCTTCATCCATCTTCATGTAAGTTATTCCGCCTTTGCTGTCCCCCTCCAGAATGCTTCTTTCTATGGGAGCAGCCCCTCTCCACCTTGGAAGTAAAGAGGCATGAACATTAATACAACCAAATTCAGGCAAACTAATTATTTCTGGAGGAAGGATTAAACCATAAGCCACAACCAAAATAAGATCAGGGCTTATTGCCTTAAGGCCTTCAATAACTTCAGGATTATTTTTTAAACTCTTTGGTTGAATAATCTGCAATCCTTCTTTTTCAGAAAGGGTCTTTACGGGGGAAGGCTTTAGGTTTTTGCCTCTTCCTGATTTTCTATCTGGCTGAGTAAGGACAGCTGCAACTTCATTTTTACTTTTTATCAATAAATGTAAATGAAAAGCAGAGAATGGTGTAGTACCAGCAAAAACTATCTTCATTTCAAACTGCAGCCTTAGATATTTTTAATAACTTGCTCTTTATTCTTTGTCTTTTTAAGTTAGACAAAAAGTCTACGAATATTTTTCCATCCAGGTGATCCATTTCATGTTGGACTGCCACAGCAAGCAAGTCAGTAGCCATAATTGTAAACCTTTCTCCTTCTATGTTTAGAGCCGTTATGTTTATCTCACTCGGACGGCTTACCTCTTCAAAAAAACCAGGAACAGACAAACATCCTTCGCTGTAGATTTTTTCTTCTTTATTTAGAACCTTTATCTTAGGATTGATCAAAACAAGGGGAGAATCCTTTTCATCAGTTATATCTACCACCAGGATTCTTTTATGAATATTAACTTGTGTTGCCGAAAGGCCTATGCCATTTCCTTCATACATTGTTTCTAAAAGATTACTAACGAGCGCTTTAATTTCATCATCTATTACAAGAACTTCTTTAGCTACAGTTCTTAACCGTTGATCGGGAAAAATTAAAATCTTTAATACAGCCATTGTTTATATTTTAACCGCGAGGATTATATTAGAATACGACTTCTCAATTATAAGGAGAAAAATTGACAGCAACAGTTTCAATTATCATGGGATCAGAATCTGATTTAGATTTGGCGAACAAATGCGGTGAAGTATTGAGCTCCTTTTCCATAGATTTTTCTGTAAATGTTTTTTCTGCTCACAGAACTCCAGATCTACTCGAACAACACCTTGAGGAAGCAGAAAAGGGGAATACTCAAATATACATAGCTATTGCAGGATTAGCAGCCCACTTAGCCGGAGCTATAGCATCAAAGACCGTAAAGCCCGTAATAGGCATCCCTGCAGATGGAGGCCCTTTAAATGGGTTTGATTCACTTTTATCAACTGTCCAAATGCCAAAAGGAGTGCCGGTAGCAACAGTAGCCATCGGTTCAGCTGGTGCTGCCAATGCAGGATATTTAGCTGCTCAAATACTTTCCCTTAGCTCAAAAAAAATTGCTGATAACCTTCTGTCAATAAGGGAAGCAAATAAGCAGCAAATTTCCGAAGTAAATAAAAAACTCTCAAAAAAATAAATATGAATGGGCTTGATGAAGCTTTGGTAGATTTAAAGCAAGGCAAAGTTATCGCGTATCCATCGGAGGGGGTTTGGGGATTAGGCTGTGACCCGGTAAATGAAGAGGCCGTTTACAGGCTTCTGAAATTAAAGAATAGACCTGTAAGTAAGGGGCTGATACTAGTAGGCAGCAAACTAGAGCAAATGAAACCTTATATAAATATAAACAAATACAAGGCAAAGTTGATAACTAAATGGCCTGGACCCCATACATGGATAGTGCCCACAAGAACAACACCGTTTTGGATAAGGGGGAATTACGATTCTGTGGCCGTAAGGGTCTCAAATCACCCTATAATTATAGAAATATGTAACAAGTTTGAAGGTGTAATGGTTTCGACATCAGCTAATATAAAAGGACAAGCCCCTGTCACTACCCAGCAAGAAGTAGAAGAACTTTTTGAGGGCTTGAGTATAGTGGAGGGGAACCTTGGAGAGCTTAATAGCTCAACCCCTATCCAAGACATCCAAACTGACAAGTGGGTAAGAGAATAAATTAAATAATGAAAAAGTTTGCAGTCATAGGTCAGCCAATTAAACACTCCCTTTCTCCAAGAATTCATTCTGAATTTGCAAAAGAGCTGGGGATTGATATTTCCTATGAAGCCATTGAGATTGCACCCAAAGACTTTAATTCTGTAACAAAACAATTGCTAGAAAATGGATATGATGGACTTAACGTAACCCTTCCACTTAAGGAATTGGCTTACAGCCTGGCTGATGAAGTAAGCCAAGTTGGAAGGGAATCAGGAGCAGTAAACACTTTATGGAAAGAAAAGGGGAAAATCTTTGCTGATTCTACTGATGGTAAAGGATTGATTGAGGATTTATTAAATAACCAAATTTCTCTTAAAGGCTCTAGCTTGGTAATTCTAGGGGCCGGAGGAGCGGCACGCTCTATTCTGCCTAGCGTCTTAAGCCTGCATCCCAAAAAATTAACCTTACTCAATAGAACCCTAGAGAAATCAAGTGCCTTAGTAGATCAATTCAAAGCTAGGGGTGTTCAGATACAGGCCTTGCCCATGGATGAAATCCCCGAAGGAAATTTATCTGGTGTCATAAACGCTACTTCAGCAGGAGTAATAGGGGAGGACCTACTCTTGAATCAAAGAATATTTAAAAAAGCTGACTGGTCCTATGATTTGAACTACTCAAAAGAAACAACAAGCTTCAATCAATTAGCAAAAGATTCAGGAATAGAAGTCTGCTTGGATGGCATGGGAATGTTAGTAGGCCAGGCAGCCATCAGCTTTAAGATTTGGACAGGGAAAGAGCCTTCAACAGACAGGGTTCTGAACTTGATAAAAAGCAGTTTATAAAAAAAGGAAATTGGTCATATCAGGAAGACTTTAAAAATTTTAGGGGCCTTTCTTTTATTTTGTTCAGATTGATAATATTGGTTGTTCGCACAGACCCCATAGGATAAAATCCGCGCGGATTCTGCTGGCTCCAACCAAATAATATAAATGAGCTTATGAAGTCAATTTCAAGGATTACAAGGAAGTTTTTTTACACACTTCTATTTTTAGTTCCTACTTCAGTTTTTTCTGAAGCTTCGGATTACAACATGCCAGTTGGGGTAACCGAGGTAAGCAAGGAAATCTTTGATTTACACATGTTAATTATGTGGATCTGTGTGTGGATAGGCGTGGTTGTTTTTGGGATTATGTTTTGGTCTTTGTGGAAGTACAGAAAATCTTCTGGGGCTATAGCTGCAAAATTTGATGACCACTACTGGCTAGAAATTGCTTGGACCATAGCAGCCACAGTTATTTTGGTTGGCATGGCAATTCCTTCCACCTCTGTCATGATCAAGGCGTACGATGACACAGAAGGCGATATAAATATTATGGTTACAGGCTATCAATGGAAATGGCAATATACATATTTAGAAGATGGTGTTAGTTTTTTTAGTAATCTTTCAACCAGTCAAGAGGAGATAGACAATGCGATTCCTAAGGGAGAATTTTATCTCTCAGAAGTTGACGAGCCTCTCGTTATACCAATTAATAAACGAATAAGGTTTTTAATTACTGGTAATGACGTAATACACTCTTGGTGGGTTCCAGATTTTGCCGTTAAGCAGGATGCCGTCCCTGGTTTTATCAATACAGCTTGGACAAATGTACCTAAACCAGGTATTTACCGAGGTGCTTGTACCGAATTATGTGGTTTAAAGCATGCTTTCATGCCCGTTGTTGTAAGGGCGGTTGAACAAGAAGAATACGAAGCATGGATTGTAGAAAAAATAGCATTGGCTGAAGCTGAAAAACTTCTTACCGAAAAAATTTGGACAAAGGCAGAGCTCGTAGAGAGAGGACAGGGAGTCTATCTTAAAAACTGTGTTGCTTGCCACCAAGCAAACGGACAGGGATTACCGCCAGTCTTTCCTTCCTTAGAAGGAAGTCAAATAGTAATGCGAGACAAGGCAAGGAACATAGAAATTTTAATGGAAGGTGTCCAAGGGGCTGCCATGCAGGCCTTTTCAAAACAGCTATCTGAAGTTGATATAGCTTCGGTAATAACTTACACAAGAGACTCTTGGAGTAATGGAAAAAATGGAGATGGAGAAATAGTAGTTCCTATGGACATAGTGGATTACAAAAACAGAGCAAAACTCTAAATTATAAAAAGAGGCCAGAAAAGATGAGTACGATAGTAGAAACACACGATGATCACGGTCATCACGGACCTGCAAAAGGCCTAACTAGATGGCTTTTTACAACCAATCATAAGGATATCGGTACCCTTTATCTCTGGTTCAGTTTCCTGATGCTATTCATTGGTGGCACTATGGCTATGGTTATAAGGGCTGAGTTATTTGAACCCGGACTTCAAATAGTACAACCTGAATTCTTCAACCAAATGACTACTAACCACGGGTTGATTATGGTTTTTGGAGTCATTATGCCTGCCTTTGTTGGCCTTGCAAATTGGATGATACCCATGCAAATAGGCGCCCCTGACATGGCTTTACCACGATTAAATAACTTAAGTTTTTGGTTATTGCCAATGGCTTTTGGAATACTGATTTCAACACTATTCATGGATGCTGGAGGGCCAAATTTTGGATGGACCTTTTATGCACCACTTTCTACAACCTATGCACCAGACACAGTTACTTTCTTTATTTTTTCCGTTCACGTAATGGGGGCTTCTTCCATTCTGGGTTCTATTAATATTATTACCACCATTTTAAACATGAGAGCCCCTGGCATGACTTTAATGAAGATGCCCCTATTTGTTTGGAGTTGGCTAATAACAGCTTACTTGTTGATTGCGGTGATGCCAGTTTTAGCAGGAACGGTAACCATGATGTTAATGGATATTCATTTTGGGACTAGTTTTTTTAACGCTGCAGGAGGCGGTGATCCGGTTTTATTTCAGCACATTTTTTGGTTTTTTGGTCATCCAGAGGTTTACATAATGATTCTTCCTGCCTTTGGTATTGTTTCCCACATAATAGAGACCTTTTCAAGAAAACCAATTTTTGGTTATACATCGATGGTCTATGCCCTTACCTCTATAGCCATTCTCTCCTTTGTGGTTTGGGCCCACCATATGTTTACTGTAGGCATGCCTTTAGCAGGAGAGCTTTTCTTTATGTACTCAACAATGCTTATAGCCATTCCAACTGGAGTTAAGGTTTTTAACTGGGTAGCGACTATGTTTAAAGGGTCTATTAGCTTTGAAACACCTATGTTATTCGCTATTGCCTTCGTGGCACTTTTTACAATCGGTGGCTTTTCGGGGTTAATGCTGGCTATTGTGCCTGCTGATTTTCAATACCACGACACCTATTTTGTAGTGGCCCACTTTCATTATGTATTAGTTCCCGGGTCATTATTTGGAATTATCGCTGGGGTTTATTACTGGTTACCAAAATGGACTGGGAACATGTATGACGAAACTTTAGGCAAGCTTCACTTTTGGTTGTCTTTTATTTCAGTAAACCTTACCTTCTTCCCTATGCACTTTGTTGGGTTAGCAGGTATGCCAAGAAGATATCCAGACTATGCCTTGCAATTTGCTGACTTCAACGCAATGGTTTCCGTGGGCGCATTTATATTTGGATTCACCCAATTGCTTTTACTTTTTATAGTGATCAAAGCAATAAGAACTGGGAAAAAAGCCTCTGATGAGGTTTGGGAAGACACAAAAGACTGGGGGTTAGAATGGACCTTGGAATCTCCACCTCCTTACCATACCTTTGCAGTTCAGCCAGAGGTTAAGTGATGAAAGAGTCGAAAAAAACTGTAAAGAAATTAGCACTGGTAACAGTGGGTATGTTTGCTTTTGGTTTTTTACTAGTTCCTATTTACGACGTCTTCTGTGAAATCACGGGATTAAATGGAAAAATTGAAGGGCCTTCTACGCTCTCTTCTGTAGACATAGAAGAAGTCGACAAAAGGGAAATGTTAATTCAATTTGTGACTCACAATAATGAAACCATGCCTTGGACTTTCACCTCGGAGATCTCACAATTAAGAATTAAAACAGGCGTTCAACAAAGTGTCATGTTTGTATTTGAGAACAAGACATCTAAAGATATGGTAGGACAGGTCATTCCAAGTGTTAGCCCTGGGAGGGGTGCTGAATATTTCCATAAAACAGAGTGCTTTTGTTTCGAGCAGCAAAAACTATTAGCTGGCGAAAGAGTAGAGCTCCCTGTTGTTTTTATTGTGGACCCGAATATTCCTCTAGATATTGGCTCACTGAGCCTAGGCTATACCTTGTTTGATATAACAGATCAGCTAAGCGAGAATCAAATAGCGGCTTTGTAGGAGATAATAGATGTCCAGTCCACAACCATATTTCGTACCTGAATCAAGCAAGCTTCCTTTTGCAATGGCACTAACCATGTTGGTTTTAATTATTGGAGCCTCGACTACAGTTAAACCTGAACTAGGCCCCTTTGGTGACAATTCTTATTTAGTTTTACTTACAGGTTTCTTAATGATGTGGACAACAATGTTTTTCTGGTTTTCGCAAGTCATTAAAGAGAACAATGAAGGCCTTAATAACAACATGTTGAATAATTCTTATTACTACGGAATGGCTTGGTTCATATTTTCTGAAGTAATGTTTTTCTTTGCTTTCTTCCTGGCGCTTGGATATATCAGGATGTTTGCTGTGCCTTGGTTAGGGGGAGAAGGGGAAAAGGGGATTGCAAACATGTTATGGCCTGGTTTTGAAGCCCATTGGCCTTTAATGATTACTCCTGACCAGGCTGTTTTCCCAGGACCAGCGGAGGAAATGTCTCTTGGTACTGCTTATTCTCATGGCGGGTTAGCAGGAGTTTTGGGATGGATACCTCTTTATAACACTATGCTTCTTCTTACCTCTAGCGTTACTGTGCATATCGCCCATATTGGATTAAAGAACGGTAACAGAAAACAGTTTAATTTGTGGTTGGCAATAACTTTGGTGCTGGGATATGCCTTTGTTGCCTTACAGGCCTTTGAATACTATGAAGCCTATACCCACATGGGGTTAACTCTTAAGACTGGTGTCTACGGGACCACCTTCTTTATGTTAACCGGTTTCCATGGTTTTCATGTGTGCTTAGGCGCAATAATTTTAACCGTCATGCTTATAAGGGGTCTAAAAGGACATTTCAGTCATGACGACCAATTTGGGTTTGAAGCCGGTTCATGGTATTGGCACTTTGTGGATGTAGTTTGGATTTGTCTGGTAGCTTTTGTTTATGTGATGTAATTAAGATCCGGGACCAATCTGACCTGTGATTAAGCCGTATAGGATTGTAGAAAACAACACCACTGCAATTGAAACCCTAATACCCAGACTGTAAGCGGTTCGTTTTGTTTTGCCTTTATCTTTTATTAGAAAGAAGCCGCCAGTGAAGAGACTTAAGAGCATTGCTACAATTAGGAAAAGTATAAAGTACTTGAGCATAACTAAAAACGAAGTATACAAGTATTAAAAATTAAAAATGAGCATATTTCTTGATAAAAACTTCAACCCCGGGGTATGGATGACCTGTTTTGTAATTTTTTTTCTGCCCCTGCTTTTGTATTTAGGATCCTGGCAAATCTCTAGAGGGTTCGAAAAAAAAGAAATATGGGAAGCGTATTCTGTTAATAAGACATTGACCCCTTTAGCGGAAAAAGCGCTTTCTGTTTATAAAAAAGAAGATTTGATTTATCGCAGTGTAGTCATTAAGGGGTCTTACATTAATCAATCCTTTTTACTTGATAACAGAATTTATCGTAGCAAAAAAGGCTATGAGATATTTACCCCCTTTAAAAGTGAAAACGATAAGCTTTATTTAATTAATAGAGGCTGGACTAGTGATGATGTTGGCTACCCTTTTGCAGCTCCCGAAGGCAATCTACACATCGAGGGAATCATTTCTCCCTTTGAAAAATACGGTTTAAACCTATCTAACCTCAAGGCCTCAGAGTCTTTCCCTGTTATTGTGCAGGAATTAACTTACTCTTTAGCTTCTGATTTATTGGGGAAAGAGGTAAATATCGAAAACTTAGTTATACACCTTTCTGCTGCCTCAGAAGGATCGTTTGAGCCCACTTGGGGTCCTACTGAACTCAAAGCCCCTAGACACTGGGGATATGCGGCCCAATGGTTAGGCTTGGCTTTAGTTTTAGTCTTTCTTTACTTTTATTTCGGATTTAAACAGCCTTCAAAGCAATGAAACAAAAAGAAAAAAATCAAAAATATAAAGCTGCTATCATTTTTTTGATACCCATACTTGTTCTTATTGCTAGCACTTTATGGTTTTATGTTGGATTTTCACCTGAGGGCAGAACCAACAATGGTCAGTTAATTGAACCACCTATTGATTTAGCTAAATTAAAGATAGAGGGTGTTAACAATGGCTTTCCAGGAAGATGGACCATTATCCATGTCTTAAATAATCCCTGTCAGGAGACTTGTTGGAGTTCTTTGTATAAAACAAGACAAGTAAATATTAGGCTTGGTAGAGATGCAACAAGGGTTGGAAGGTATCTATTAATATCAGATTCCTACAATCTCTCACCACAAGAGACAGCAAGATTAGCAAAAGAATACCCTCGTCTAGAATTATTTAGGATATCAGAGCAAAACATTCCTTCTGAAATAATTAAGGATTCTTACATGTTGTTTGACCCCTTGGGAAATGGGATATTGATTTATTCACCAGAATTGCCTGGAGGAGAACTTTTACAGGACCTTAAGAAAGTTTTACAAAATTCAAAAATAGGATAATAAATATTATGAAAAGAAATTTCACTTGGACAATTGTTAGCTGTTTAGCTGTCATGCTTATCGCTTTGTCTTTGTATGTAAACAAGATGACAACTAAAGTTTATTTAAGTAATGAGCAATTAAAAGACCTGGGCCTTTACTTAATTGAGCCTGCACGGGATCTAGGTTCATTTAATCTTATAGATTCAAATGAGAAAGAATTTCTGCCCCAAGATTTTGAAGGAAAGTGGAATGTCCTTTTTTTTGGTTTTACATTTTGTCCTGATATTTGTCCTATCACGATGAGAATGCTGTCAAGAATTGAAAAGGAAATTGACTCTCAAGAACTAGATAAAATTAGAATTTTTTTAGTCACAGTTGATCCAGTAAGAGACAATCCAAATCAGCTTAAAATATATCTAAAAAATTTCAGCGAGAACTTTACAGGCCTAACTGGGGGCTTGGACCAAATATATAATT
>CAXFFS010000027.1:0-16951 GCA_964002385.1 uncultured Gammaproteobacteria bacterium
GTGCATGTTAAGTATCCTTTGATTGACCGTCAAATAAAAGATTAACTTTCTAGCAATCAAAAATAATGAGAAAATTGCTTATTAATCTTAATCTATTGTTAATCTATTATTATGACAGATGTCCTTGACGGAAAGTTGCTCTCTCAATCATCAGAACAGGATTTGGTGAAAAGAGTGCAGTTAATAAAAGAAAAAACTGGAACAATACCTACCTTGGCTACTATTTTGGTAGGCCAAGATCCAGCCTCAGCTACTTACGTGAGAATGAAAGGAAATGCATGCGAAAGGATTGGTATGGAATCTTTAAAAGTAGAGTTATCATCCTCTACTTCTACCTCTCAACTTTTGAAAGAAATCTTTAGATTGAATCAGAATCCTGCTGTGCATGGAATACTGTTACAACACCCAGTACCCGAACAAATAAATGAAAGGGAGTGTTTTGATGCCATAGCACTTGAAAAGGATGTTGATGGGGTTACATGCTTAGGGTTTGGAAATATGTCCATGGGTGAGGCTGCTTACGGTTCATGTACTCCTGTAGGTATTATGCGATTATTGAAACACTACGACATAGAAATTTCTGGAAAGCATGCTGTGATTGTTGGTAGGAGCCCAATTTTAGGAAAGCCTATGGCTATGATGTTATTAAATGAAAATGCCACAGTAACAATCTGTCATTCGAAAACTCGGGGTCTTGATAAACATATTCAAAAAGCAGATATTTTGGTTGGTGCTGTTGGTATTCCAAAGTTTATAAAGTCCGATTGGATCAAAGAAGATTCTGTTGTTATAGATGCTGGATACCACCCTGAGAAATGTGGAGATATTGATTTAGATCAAATAGAAAAAAAATGCTCTGCATATACTCCTGTACCCGGTGGAGTTGGTCCTATGACTATAAATACTTTATTAATGCAAACAGTTGAAGCCTGTGAAAAAAGTATACAAAAATGACCAAGGAGAATATTTCTAGTAATCTATATACAAATGGAAACTGAGCAATTAAATTTTGATGTCATTGTAGTAGGTGCAGGGATCTCGGGCATTGGAGCTGGACATCATCTGCAAGAACAATGTCCTAATAAATCGTTTGTTATTTTGGAAGGAAGAGAAACCTTTGGAGGCACTTGGGATCTATTTCGTTATCCAGGGATAAGATCAGATTCTGATATGCATACCATGGGTTTCAGATTTAAACCTTGGTTAGATGAAAGATTTATTGCAGACGGACCTTCTATAATTGAGTACCTAGACGAAACAATTTCTGAAAATAATCTGAAAGATAAAATTAGGTACCAACATAAGGTTATAACCTCTTCTTGGTCTTCTTCAGAATCTAAATGGACCCTAGAAGTGGAGAATTCTAGCTCAGGAACAACTGATAAATATAAATGTAATTTCCTTATGTTGTGTGGGGGTTACTATAATTATGAAGAAGGCCACAACCCGGACTTCAAAAATCAAGATCAGTTCGATGGACCAATAATCCATCCTCAAAAATGGCCTCAAGATTTAGACTACAAAAATAAAAAAGTGGTAATAATAGGAAGCGGTGCCACCGCTGTAACTATAGTGCCAGCAATGGCTGATCAGGTTGATCATATTACTATGCTTCAGAGGTCTCCAACATACTTTATGGCTGCTCCAGATAAAGACATGATTGGTAATTTCTTCAAAAAGATTTTTCGTCAGAAAACAGCATATTTCTTAACTAGGTGGAAAAATATTCTCTTGGGCAACTTTTTCTATAACCGATGTGTAAAAAATCCAGAAAAAGTTAAAGAGATGTTAATAAACGGTGTAAAAGATCATCTAGGTGAAGATTACGACATCGAAACACATTTTACTCCTAAATATAAACCTTGGGATGAAAGGCTTTGTTTCGTTCCCAATGCTGACTTCTTTGAAGCAATGAAAGCAGGAAAGGCCTCTGTAGTGACTGATCACATTGATGAATTTACAGAGACAGGAATAAAGCTAAAGTCAGGAAAGGAACTTGATGCAGATATAATTATTAAGGCCACAGGTCTTAATTTACAATTCCTTAACGGAATTGATGTCAAAGTTGATAATTCCAGCATTAATATATCTGAAAAACTAGCATACAAAGGAAGAATGTTTAATGACATTCCTAACCTAGCCTGTAGTTTTGGATATGCTAGAGCAAGCTGGACTCTAGGTGCTGACCTGAGCTCAGAATATGTCTGTAAACTTTTGAATTATATGGGTAAGCATGGATACGACTCTTGCACTCCTGTAAAAGGTGAAGGTATTGAAGAAGAAGGAACCTATTTAAATCTTTCTTCTGGATATGTAACAAGAGCAATTGATAGAATGCCCAAACAAGGTTCAAAAGAGCCTTGGAAAGGTAATCAAAGTTATCTTTCAGATGTGACAGAAGTCAGATGGGGGTCTATTACTAATGATGATCTGCATTTTAAAACTGCAAATCAATAACAGTTATTTCCAATATCTATCTTTTAAAAGTCTTTTATAAAGCTTCCCAGTAGGATGCCTGGGCAGCTCTTCTTCAAAATCTACACTCTTAGGGCATTTAACATGGGAGATCTTATCTCTGCAGTGAGCTATGAGTTCAGCTTCCAGATCTGGTCCAGCTTCAGACATATTTACTGGTTGCACAACGGCTTTCACTTCTTCTCCCATCTCAGGATGTGGAACTCCAAAAACTGCAACATCAGTTACTTTGGGATGCATGATTAAAGCATCTTCAGTTTCTTGAGGGTAGATATTGACTCCACCTGAAATAATCATAAAAGCTTTTCTGTCAGTTAAATATAAATAACCCTCTTCATCCATATACCCAATATCTCCTAGAGTGCTATAACCTTGTTTTGAGATTGCTTCTTGAGTTTTTTCTTTATCATTGTGATATTCATAAGTAGTTGCAGTTTCACCTCCAAAATATATTCCCCCGGCTTCACCAGCAGGAAGCTCATTGCCTTCATCATCAAGAATATGTAATTCTCCAAATAATGCTCTTCCAACGGTTCCTTTGTGCTGCATCCATTCCTCAGAATTTACTATGGTCATTCCATTAAATTCTGTTCCTGCATAATACTCAAAGAGAATAGGTCCCCACCACTTGATCATTGCTTCTTTGACCTCCTGGGGACAAGGCGCTGCTGCGTGTATGGCTACTTTGTGAGAAGATAAGTCATATGCTTGCCTATTAGACTCTTCAATCTTTAGAAACTTAACAAACATAGTAGGCACCCACTGAGAATGAGTGACTTTGTAATCTTGAATGGCTTTCAACGCTGCTTCTGGATCAAACTTTTCCATTACTACGGAAGTTCCTCCCAAGGATAAAAATCCCGTATTAAATCCGAGAGGTGCTGAATGGTAAAGTGGAGCCGGAGACAAATACACAGTATTTTCATCTCCTCCGTAAATCCCTTCAACCACTCTTCCAAGACCTAGGTCTTCTTCTTCCTGAGTATAGGGCAAGGGGTTCAAAGCCAGCTCACGATAGATGCCTTTTGGTCTTCCTGTAGTTCCCGAAGAGTACAACATTGCCCCTCCCTGGCACTCGTCTTCTACTGGTTCAGCTGGCATAGAACTTAAGCTTTCTTCATATGAGGCATAACCATCAGAGGTTCCATCAAGCATAAACTTTTTCACCTCACTAAGAGATTCTTCTAGATTCATGGCTGTGTCTTCTAAGAATTTAGAGGTTATGAAGGCCTTGGCACCACAATCTTTAACTATGTACTCAACTTCACTTGGTTGCAGCCTCCAGCTCATGGCCGTGTATCTCAAACCGCTCCGCCATGCTGCAAAAACTATAGGAAAGAAAAGAGGATGATTTTCAAGCATAAATGCTATCGAATCACCTGGTTTAAGACCTAAGCTTCTGAATAGTTGAGCCCCTTGATTTGAGAGATCATTTAACTGTCCATGGGTTATGATCTCGCCACTATTTAACATTATGATGGCAGGTTTATCTGGATACTTTTTTCCGTTAACTCCTGGATGCATAACTTGTCCTTTTCTTTATGTTAGATTTTATGAATTAATAATTGTAAATATTGCCATACAATAACTAGTTAAGAAATAAATATAGTTTATAAATGACTAAAAAACCTCTGACTGTTATTACCGGCTTTGGTGGTATTAATGCTTCCGGTAGAAGTTCTGATTTTATTGGGTATAAAAATCTAATCTTCGATTCCTTAGAAGAAAAGGAACAACTTAAAGTCCTAAAAGACCTTGCTGTGACCCAACAAAAGATAAGACCGGCAGGAAAGAAATGGGAAACAGATACTGGAGATTCTATTCAACTTAATTCTTACTTAAAGAGAAACAGTGATGTCATACGTGAAAACACTCTTGTTAGAGAAATTGATAGGGATCTTTATGATCCGGAAGGGATAATTCTGGATCAGATCCAAGCAAGTTCAGCAGGCCAATTACCAACAGGTTTTGACCCAGGCCAACTTTACTCTTCAAGACAGCACCCTAAAGCCCTTCAAATGACTGTATTTGGAATGAGTGACACACTTGGACAATTTGGAATAGATTGGTCTGAGATTCTAAAAAAAGTTAGTCCTGATCAAATTGCAGTCTTTAGTGGAGCAGCTATAGGCAATATGGATTATTTTGGGTTTGGAGGCATGATGCAATCTAGAATGAAGGGATCTCGTTCCAGCTCAAAAAATCTTCCTTTTGGTCTTGTAGAAATGTCTGCAGATTTTATTAATGCTTATATTTTAGGCAATGTAGGTAGAACTGGTCATGTTGTTGGGGCCTGTGCTACTTTTCTATTCAACTTACAGTTAGGAAAGGAAAGTATAGAAAATGGAAATGCTCGTGTAGTCATTGTTGGTGGAGCAGAAGCCCCTATTACACCAGAAATAATAGATGGATTTTTTGCAATAAGTGCTCTCTCAGATGATAAGCGTATGTTGGAACTTCAGTCTCAATTGAATGAACCAGCAAATAAACCAGATCAAAGAAAGGCTTGCAGACCTTTTGGAGAGAATATTGGAATGGTCATGGGAGAATCAGCTCAGTTTGTTATTTTAATGGATGAAGACATAGCCCTTGAAATAGGAGCAAAAATATATGCATCAGTGCAAGCCGTTGCTTCTCATGCAGATGGTTTCAAAAAATCCATAAGTGGACCTGGAATAGGCAATTACATTACTTTGGCTAAGTGTGTAGCTGAAGCTAGTAAACAGTTAAGCTCAAAAAGTTTAAAGAATGAAACTTATGTACATGCCCATGGAACCGGGACCCCAGCAAACAGAACATCGGAATCACATGTTTTGGATGAAATTGCAAAAGTCTTTGGAATAAAGTCCTGGCCAGTTACTGCCATAAAATCTTATCTAGGCCACAGTATGGCTGTCGCAGCAGGAGACCAGCTAAACTGTGTATTAGGTACTTGGAATAATGGAATAATACCTAGAATTCATTCCATCACAGAAACTGCAGAAGACGTATTTAGTGATAATTTAAATTTTCTCACTGAAGATAAGGTTGAAGATCCAAACTTTTATAAGGGAGCCTTTCTAAATGCAAAAGGTTTTGGCGGAAATAACGCTTCTGCTTTAATTTTAGGACCAGAATTTACTTTTTCACAAATTAAAAAGCGCTACACAAAGAAAGCTCTTAAGCTTTATGAACAAAAATTAGAAAATACCCGAAAATCCGTCCTAAAATATAATGAAAATGCTTCGAAAGGTGTCTACAAAACTATATATAAATTTAATCACGAAGTGTTAGAGGGTATGGAAGATCTAGAAATCACCAAAGAAAAAATTAAATTGAAAGGATATAAGAAAGCAATAAATCTTAAATCCTAAGAATTATGTCTGAAGAACTCCAATTAAAGATTGAAGAATTTCTACTTAAAAATGGAAGTAAGGGAAAAGTTTCTGAACTTGTTCCTTTAACTGGAGGAGCTTCTGCTGAAACATGGAGTTTTACCTTTTCAAATAAAAATAAGTCTGAACAAATGATATTAAGACGAGGTTCAGGTAAAAAATCCCCCCTGGCTGTTCTAAAGTCAGAAGAGGCAATAATACAACAGAAAGTTAAATCTTCAGGTGCCCCGGTACCGACAATAGTGGCAATATCTTCAGGTGATAAAGATCTGGGCGATGCTTATCTTATGGGCCTTATACCAGGAGAATCTATAGCTCGAAAGATTCTAAGAGACAAAAAATTTAGTGCAGCTAGACAAAAATTAGCTTTTCAATGCGGCGAAGCTTTAGCAAAGATTCACTCCGTAAATCTAAATGATTTTGATCAAGTCCCAAAAAAACCTATAAGAGAAGAACTCAAGCGACTTTACTTAACCTATAAGTCTTTTGAGCAACCCTTACCGGTTTTTGAATACGCATTTAAATGGTTAGATAAACAAGACTTTACTACCAGAAAAGATGCTTTAGTGCATGGAGATTTTAGACTGGGGAATTTAATGATTGATGAATCCGGTCTAGCTGCTGTAATAGATTGGGAAATGGTTAGTATAGGAAACCCAATGTTAGATATTGGGTGGATGTGCATTAATTCTTGGAGATTTGGTCAATCGGAAAAAGTAGTAGGTGGTTTCGGTGATCTTGAAGAATTCCTACAAGGGTATAGCTCCATTAGCAAGGAAATAATAGACCCTGAAGAGGTAAAAATATGGCAAGTTTTAGGTACCCTTAGATGGGGCGTAATTTGTCTCATTCAAGTCTATTCTCATTTGAATGGAGATGTAAACTCGCTTGAAAAAGCAGCCATAGGCAGACGCGTTTCTGAAACAGAAATTGATTTAGTTGACTTATTGTTTCTAGGAGGGAAGTGATGATATTTGATAGACCAACAAGTGCTGAACTAGTAGAGGCGGTTTCTGAATTTTTGGAAAAAGAAATTAAAACTACCTTGCCAAACCATTTAGCTTTCAAAACACAAATTGCAATAAATGTTCTTAACATAGTTAAAAGAGAACAAGAGAATAAAGAATTACTCACAAAAGAATCTAAAGAAATTCTGTTAACTTTATTAAGTAATCAAGAAGAGGTAAATATTAATCAATTAGCTGAGCAAATAGCGTCAGGCAAATTGGATCTTGAAGATAAAAAACTTCAAAAGGCTCTAGTTGAGATCACCAAAAAGAAAATTTCGGTTGATAATCCTAAATATTCAACTTACAAGAAGTTAATCAAGTGATTTTAGTGGCTTCTTGTCTCTGAATATCATCATGGGAATCATGAAAAAAGGCCAAAGCCTGTGATACTTATTAGGAAAGATTCTTTGAGATAATTCCAGAAGCTTAGAATCCAAACCTATAAATATTCTCCTTTTATTCTTCTTGACTCCTTTTAGTATTATTTGAGCCGCCTTACTGGGGTGCATCCCCCCTTCCCTAAATGAATCAGCCATTTCTTCAACAGTCGTTGGTTGTTCTCTAGTAAAAATACTTGATCTTCCTTCTTCATCTGTTTGTAAATCTTCTTCATCCATTCTTGAATTCGCCACTATATTAGTTCCTACATGGCCTGGATGAACACAATGGATTTGCAGATTTTCGTTTGTTTGTGCCATTTCTAAAGCAAGGCTTTCTGTAAAACCCCTAACTGCAAACTTAGTGGCGTGATAAACCGTTTGGCCAGGGACAGCTACCATACCGAATATTGAAGAGGTATTAACGATTGCTGCTTCAGGTCGATCTATCATATGTGGAATAAAAGCTCTGGTACTGTTAATTACACCATGTAGATTAATGTCCATTACCCAATCCCAGTTTTCTTCTTCCATATCCTTAAAGTGTTTACCAGTAGAAACTCCAGCGTTATTAAAAACCAAGTCAACTTTTCCATGTTGATCTATAACTTTTTGAGGCAGAGCTTCAATGGCCTCTTTGTCAGCTACATCCAATACGTGAGAAGAAACTGAAACATTGAATTTACGTAGCATTTCTACAGTTTCATTTAGGGTCTCTTGATTTACATCGCAAGCCACAACATCAGCTCCATCTTTCGCTAGTAAAACGGACAAATAACGACCCATTCCTGAACCTGCTCCGGTTATAACTGCCACCTTATCTTTAAAAGTTTTCATGTTTTAATTCCTTAAATTATTCAATACTAAAAGGCGATACAAAATCCGCGTCATAGGCCTTTTCTGGATTTTCCCTTACCTTCTTATCCAAATTCTTTGCATCTTCTCCAACGAGTATCCTCCATCTTTTCTCTTTAACACCATTTAATATAATTTCTGCGGCCTGCGCAGCACTGGTTGGAGCATTGTTTTTAAAATTCTCTCTCCTTTCTTCCATCATCTGCCTTATTTGATCATTTGAGTAATTGTGAACAGGTGCATCTAGTGAAATCCAAACTTTTTTAATTTCTTCTATCTCTTCATCAGATAAATCCATTGCTTCAGCATGCCCCAAAATCTTACCCGAATTAATAGCTATAGATGTTCCTATGTGACCTGGCATGACCACAGAAGCATTTACATGAGGTGCATTAAGTCTTAAATCTTGAATTAAAGCCTCGGTGAAGCCTTTAACAGCAAACTTCGCAGCGGAATAGGAAGTATGAGGAAATCCTCCCAAAGAAGCCCAAAAACCATTTACGCTGCTTGTATTAATTATGTGCCCTTCATCACTTGCTACTAGATAAGGCATGAAAGCTCTTGAACAGTAGTAAACTCCATACCAACATATGGCAAATGTCTTCTCCCATTCCTGTTGATCGCCTTCCAAAAAACTTCCACCTCCTCCTATTCCTGCATTGTTAAAAAGAAGGTTAATGTGATTAGTTTTGTGTTCTTCTAAAACTTGGTCCCTAAAAGAAATAACATCCTCCTCAGAAGATACATCACAGGAAAAACTGGAAATTTTTACATCTGGAGATTCAGAAGAAACAAGAGAAAGCGTTTCTTGCATGTTTTCTTCCATCACATCGCACATAGCTACTTCACAGCCTTCTCTAGCAAGCTGACTAACTAATTCTCTGCCCATGCCAGCACCACCGCCGGTGACTACTGCAATCTTATTTTTGAAACTTTCCATGTAGATAAAGAGATGATTATTTTTGAATCATCTTCTGAGCTGTATAAATTTCTATCATTTCTTCCCTTTTACTTTTGGGAGTTCGCTAAAGGGATAAGGCTTATCTTTTTCTTGATAAGTTACAAAATTAATTATTTGCACCATCCATTCTCTAAAAAGAGCAGCAAGTTCACTTAAACTAGAATTGGGGCTATCAGTAACTAAATTAAACAAGAACTGTAATATTCCTATAACGTAAAGAACTACTGCTGCCCACCAATAAATAAAACTAAATAACACTAACCACAGAAGTCTTAACCACTTGCCTTGATTAAACACATTTTCTTTTAACTCTTCCGTGTCTATTTTGTCTTCTTCAAATTTTTTACTCATACTTACATCTTTTTAATTACTTTAAGAATTCTACATCTTTAGGCTGATCTGTGCCTAAAACTTTCTCGATTGACCCTTCCAAAGGTTCGTTTTCATAAATTATTTTATATAGTGAATTCACTATAGGCATGTCCACTCCCTCTTCTTTAGATTTATTCCAAACTACTTTTAAAGTCTTTAAACCTTCAGTTGTCTGACCTATTTCTTTTTGCGCTTCATCAACCTGATATCCCTTACCGATCAGTTTCCCAAAAGCATGATTTCTACTTAAAGGAGATGCACAAGTAGTTATTAAATCTCCTACTCCGGAAAGTCCTAGAAAGGTCATAGGATCTGCACCCTGATTTACTGCAAATCTACTCATTTCAGCAAGGCCTCTAGTCATAATCATGCCTACAGTATTTTCTCCGCTTTGCAAACCATCAGCTATCCCGCAAGCAATAGCATAAATATTCTTTAAAGCTCCGCCTAGTTCAACACCATACGGATCAGAGTTTGTATATATACGAAAAGAATCTGAAGCGAAGATTTTTATACACTCCTCTCTTAATTTCTTACTTTTACTAGCTATAACAGTTCCGGTGAGCTGATTTTGTGAAATTTCTAAAGCAAGATTGGGGCCACTTATTACCCCTATGTCATGACTCTTAATCTCGTTCTCTAAAATTTGACTCATAAGAAGAAATCCTTTTTCTTCTATCCCTTTAGTTGCACTTATCAAAAGAGCTTCAGGATTAACATACTTAATGGATTTTAGTAAAACTTCCCTGAATGAACTACTGGGTACACAAAAAAGAACCAATAAACTTGACTCAATATCTTCAATATTACTGGTTGCAATTAATCGTCTATCCAGTAAATAATCTGGTAGATATTTTTTATTTAAACTATTTGTATTTATTGACTCAACATTGGCTTCATCTCTCATCCAGAGTGTTACCTTGTTTCCATTGATTGCAGCTAGATTGGCTAAAACAGTACCCCAACTTCCGCCTCCTAAGACAGCTATTTCTTTTTTCATAATGAAGCAAGCTCAAGCAATTAAATCTTGAATCTTGATGCTATTTTAACAGTCTCTTTATGATTATTATCAATCCGAGTTAATATTGTGCGATGGAAACTGATATCCAAGAGTTAAAACTAAACCTCAGGCAAAGCAATATTAAATACGTAAAAGTTGCAATTACAGATATTGATGGCGTGCTAAGGGGCAAGTACATGCATGTAGATAAGTTCTTGAAGTCAATTGAATCAGGTTATGGATTTTGTGATGTAATTTTTGGTTGGGATAGTTCTGACGATCTCTATGAGTTCAAAATTTCTGATAAACAGAATTTATTTACAGGTTGGCATACAGGTTATCCAGATCAAACTGTCAGAATTATTTTAGACTCTCAAAGGACTATACCTTTTGAAAAAAATACGCCCTTTTTTCTTTCTGAATTAAAAGATGGAGAAGTTTGTCCTCGAAATGCTTTAAAAAAGACTCTTGAGCTTCTAAAAGAAACAGGTTTTAAAGGCAAATCCGCTTTGGAGTATGAATTCTTTTTATTCAATGAGACTCCTCACTCGGTAAGAGAAAAAGATTTTCAAAACCTTGTTTCCTTCACGCCGGGCATGTTTGGTTATTCTATGTTGCGAAGCTCAGTTCATTCGGAGTTATTCCAAGAAATCTTAGAGATGTGTGAGAGTATGGACCTCTCCCTCGAGGGCTTGCATACTGAGACTGGCCCTGGGGTTCTAGAAGCTGCAATTGCAGCAGATGAAACTCTAAACTCAGCCGATAAGGCTGTTTTATTTAAAACGTTCATGAAAGTTTTGGCTCAAAGAAAAAATCTTATGGCCACCTTTATGGCTAAATGGTCAGAAAAGTATCCTGGTCAATCTGGACACATTCACTGTTCTTTAATGGATTTAGAGAATAACCCAGTATTTTCGACGAAAGAAACAGGGGAAATGAGTGAAGTGATGGTCAATTTCCTCGGGGGCTTACAGAAATACAGCAAGGAATTTATGGCGTTGGTTGCTCCAACGACTAATTCCTATAAACGTTTGTGCGTAGGAGCATGGGCACCAATAAATATGACCTGGGGAAAGGAGAATAGAACCACGGGATTTAGAGTGATAGAAGGTTCGCCTCACTCACAGAGAATAGAAAATAGATTACCGGGTGCGGATGCTAATCCTTACTTAGCTCTAGCTGCTACCTTTGGGGCAGGCCTTCTAGGAATCAAAGAAAAACTTCAGCCCACAGAACCCATTCATGGTGGAGCTTACTTTATAAAAGTTGAAGATCATCATAAAGTTCCAGGTTCATTACTTGAGGCAGCTCAACTGTTTAAAAAATCAGAAGCTGCCAGATCTATTTGGGGAGATCAGTTTGTGGATCATTTTTCTGCGACTCGTGTATGGGAGCATGAGCAATTCCTAAAAAACAGTCGCTTATTTGAAAATAAACAAAAAATTTCTAATTGGGAGTTGAAGAGGTATTTCGAAATAATTTAAACATGGATAAAGAAAATATTTTTGACCTAACAGGAAAAGTTGCCCTCATTACTGGAGCTTCTTCAGGTCTAGGTAAGCACTTTGCAAAGACTCTTTCTTCCTACGGAGCAAAAACAATTCTAGCTGCACGGAGAATAGAAAGAATGGAAAGTTTACAAAAAGAACTTTTAAATGAATCTATTGTTGTTTCATTAGACGTTACCTCAAATAATAGTGTCAATAAACTAAGAGAGGAGATAGAGAACTCTACTGGTCAACTTGACATACTAGTAAATAATGCGGGCATCTCTGATCCAGTTAAATTTAAGGACATTAGTGAAGAAAGTTGGTTGAGTATTCTAGAAACAAATTTAAATGGTGCTTTCAGAGTTGCCAAAATGGCAACTGATATTATGTTAAAAAATAATGATGGAGGCAGCATAATTAATATAGCTTCTATTCTGGCAGAAAGAGTTGGACTAAATCTTTCTAGCTATGCATCGGCAAAAGCGGCTTTAGTTCAACTAACTAAAAGTATGGCCCTTGAACTGGCCAGATCTAATATAAGAGTTAATGCTTTAGCTCCTGGTTACATTCTCACTGAAATAAATCAAGATTTCTTCAATACCGATGAAGGAAAGAGTTACATAGGTAAAATTCCAATGAAGAGACTTGGTTTAGAGAATGAATTGGATGGGGCTCTATTGCTCTTAGCAAGCAATGCATCCTCCTTCATGACCGGGTCTGTAATTACTGTTGACGGAGGTCATGTAGTTAACCCCCTCTAATCTAATTACTCTACGATCTTAATCCAGGCATCAACCTCAAGATCTCCATCCGGATAATCCCCGTTGAGAAGTCTTAATCTAGATTCAGGGTCAAAAGGAATGGGGCTTTTTCTAGCTAAAGAACTATAACTATCTCCTCTTGCAACTTTATATGATTTAATAAGAAGAGGCTCGGTAAGCTCAATTTCCGTTGCTTTTAAGTCTCTAAAACTCTCAATAATGGATAAAAATTGATTATCAAATTCGCCTATATCCAATCCATTTTTTTCTGTTGTGCCATAAAAGGTAAATATTCTTTTGTTTTTGAAAACAATTGCTACTCTTGAAATCCTAAAATTTTCTTCTAAAAGAGTTAAAAAGGCTTGATGACCGCCTAATTTTAGCTCTTTTGACTGATAAACCTCTCCCGAAGTTAATCTGCTTAAATAATTTTTAGGTGTTTCTTTCCTCACCTGATCAGACACACTCACTTGCAAAGAAGCCTTTCCTTCCGGAGCAATAAAAATTAAAGAATTTGGGGTATTTAAAACCTCCCAATTATCCGGTGAGATTAATCTGATATCTAAATCTTTATGATAAAAACCATTCTTTCTAAGTATGCCTGCAACTTGGCTATCACCGTAGGTCATTCCTTCTATCCTCTTCAAGTAATTCAGAGAGTTACTTTCAAGAGAATCCTTTCTTAAGCTATCTGCTTTTTTAATTACTTCTTTCAAACGACTATCATTCGAAGGGTGAGACGCGAAAATACCATGATAAGTTTGTTGGTTAGAACCCCTCCTTTTTGATACCTCCGTTGAATAAAGTTCGTGCTCCTTTAACACTGATATAGTGTCTATCATTCCTAAAGCAGAATAACCCTGTTTAGCCATGTATTCAGCGCCCAGAGAATCAGCCTGGAGTTCCATGTCTCTGCCATACCCTGCAACCAGCGCTCCGCTAGCTATATTGGCAAGATCGCCTGCAGCTGATCCAGCTTCTCGGGCCACGGCATAAGAAATTATGCTTAACACCTGAGCTTGAGAAATTTGTCTGACACTATGTCTGGCAGTTACATGCCCTATTTCATGTCCTAATACTGCTGCAAGCTCTTCTTCACTTGAAAGGTATACCATTAAACCCCTATTTATAAAAATGTAGCCCCCAGGAAGAGCAAAAGCATTAACGTCAGGACTATCTAAAACAGTAAAACGATAAATCAGATCGGATCTGTGACTTAATTCAGCAAGCGAATCGCCTATTGATTGCACATAGCTTTGAATTTTAGGGTCTTGGTAAAGGGTTTGTGATTGTAGGATTTGAGAATAATACTTTCGTCCCATTTCCAATTCAGCGTCCTCAGACATCAGAACAAAGTCTCTTTCACCTGTAACTGGATTAACCGAACAAGAAATAATAAGACTGAGGAAGGAAAAACTAATTAATAGCTTTAGATACTTCATCTCCTTAATTTAAAAGATCAAGGACAGGATCTCCAAATTCTTGCCACCAAGCCTCTCCCATCTTCCTTATATTCTCTAGATTTTTCTTATTATTGTCGTCTAATCTCCGATTGACCTTTCCCAAAGGGGAATTAACTCTAATGTAGTCTTTGCCAATTATTTCAGTAGCTATTTCATGATCCAAGCTGCTTTCCAACATAAGACCAAACAGATCGTGCATCAACCATCCAATGAGGCCCCACTTCTGAGAATCCTTGCCTTTCAAAGGCCTTTTATTCAGGCCAGTGCCCACACTTAGAGTTTTGATATTACAATTTGGATAAAGTTTTTTTATTTCAGCGTATCCATGAAGAACAGGATTGTTTGCCACTATGCCTCCGTCAATAAGATATCTATTTCCCACCCTGGCAGGCGGGTAATAAATTGGAGCCGCACTGGAAGCATTACCGGCATCTATAACTGAAATATTGGAGTTCCCGTACGATGTTAATAATAGTGGTTTCCTCTCTTCAATATCATAACTAACAATTGCCAAATCACCACTTGCATCACCCAGTTTCAAATCACCGAAGTACTCATTTAAAACTTGTTTCTTTCCTTTTCCATCGTACTTAGGATTAGTTTGCATGAGGCCTAATTTTGAATCCCATAAAGAAGAGTCAAGAATCCGATCAAAGGTCTCTTCAGACCAAAACTCCAACAAATTATCTCCGCTCATTTTAGCTATTGATAATGCCATTGCTGTAATAGCACCAGCAGAAGTTCCAATAAAGAAGTCAAACTTTTTATGAAGTGGTGTACCTAGTGCTTTTTCTAATTTGGACAGAAATATCACTGTAGCTATCTCTCTAACACCGCCACCATCTAAGGAAAGTAGATATTTATTTTCCATTTTTAAATAAGATTAGGAAGCCTAGTAATTTAACAATTATCCAATACTTTGGTTTTGTTCATACGATTAGGTAGAATATACGCAGATTTTTTTTATAAATCATTATTTTTGGGGGAGAAATGAAAATAATACTTAAACTTGCTCTATTGAGCTTACTGTTCAGCCCACTTGCAATTTTTTCTGCGGATGAAGTTGAAGAGGTTGTTGTAACAGGTAGCCAAATTAAAGGAGCTAAAATAACAGGAGCCTTACCTGTTTCAATCCTTTCAAACGATGACATTGAAGCGCTTGGAGTTGATTCTGGTGATGACTTGATTGAAAACATAGTTGAACAAGGTCAGAACTATTTTACTGAAGCGGAAGATGCTTCTGGTGGTGTAAATGCATCTCGGGGAGATATGGGAGCCTATAACTTAAGAAATTTGGGTGTCGGTAACACTCTTACTCTTCTTAATGGAAGAAGGTTAGTAACCTCACCTGGGTATCAAACTGAGCTAATTGGTGGGGATTATGTCCCAACTGCTAGTGTGAACTCAAACTTAATTCCGGTAACTGGAATTGATAGATTAGAAATTTTACGTGATGGTGCTTCAGCTATTTATGGTGCAGATGCTGTGGCCGGTGTTATCAACAATGTTTTACAGACAGATTATGAAGGTTTAACAGTTAGATCTAGAGTTGTTGCATACGATCACTTTGAAACTGAAGACACTAAAACAACTTTGAAATGGGGATCATTCTTTAATGATGGGGCTACCAATGTAAGCGTATTTTTTGACCACTACGATCGTGGAAACATAAATGCACAAGAAGACCCAAGATGGGGAGCAGGAGATCACAGACCTTTTGTTGACGATGATTCACCTTGGAAAACAAGCACTTCTTTTAGAAACTTAAGCTCGCACTCTCTGTATGGTCAGTTTGATATGGTAACCAGCAGTGAGCATGGAAGCAGTAATCCGTTAAACCATGTCTTTACAGACTCTAATGGAGAATTTGAACTCTTTCCTATTGGCGATCCACGTTGTAATAATAGATCTAGTCAAGGCGGAGCCATATTTGATACGGGTTATGGAACGTGTATAGCTCAAGATGGAAATGGCGCAATAAGAAGTAATTTCTGGGGCAAAACTGACGTTAGATCTGAACTTGAAAGAATGAATGTTGTAATGACAATTAACCATGACATGGGTAATGGCACTGAGGCATTTACTGAGCTTGGCTTTTACACCTCAGAGAGTGATAGGATTGCTCATCCTTCGTATGCATTTTCATCTTCAAAACACAGAGTGGGTGCAGATAATTATTGGTTAAATCAATTAAGGTTCGACGGGACGGTAGACGGAACAACTTATTCTGAGAACCTTTTTGCTGGATATCAATTGTACATTGATAACTATCGCTATGAAGAGAGGCAAAGACTGGTCAATGTAAAAAAAGATACTTACAGATTTCTTCAAGGTTTCAGAGGCTCAACAGGTGATTGGGACTGGGAAACAGCTTTTGTAACTTCTAAAGCTACAGCTGATGACGTAACAAGCAATAGAATGTCTAATAATCTTTTAAAAGAAGCTTTAAATGACTCTACTGCAGCAGCTTACAACCCATTTACCGGGGGTAATTATGCTACTAATATAGAGCGGACTCTTATTGATGTTTACAGAAAAGGCTCAAGCGAACTCACAATGTTTGATTTTAAAATGTCTAATAATGAATTGTGGACGCTTCCAGCAGGAGACGTAGGTCTCTTGTTAGGGTTTGAACTTCGTGATGAAGAAATGGATGATGATAGAGATCCAAGATTAGATGGAACTATCACCTATACTGACTACGAAGGTGATACCTATCCGTTAGTTGCAGATGTTTTGAATTCATCACCAACAGGAGATGTTTCAGGTTCAAGAGATGTAACCTCTTTCTTTGCTGAATTGCAAATTCCTCT
>CAXFFS010000028.1:0-16750 GCA_964002385.1 uncultured Gammaproteobacteria bacterium
CCTGCAATTAAGAGAACATTACTCTCTTTACTAGCTTTCATTTTATTAAGACAATAAAGAATAGCCTCCTTCCTGTTTGGTATTATTTTTATTCTAGTTTTATTTTTTATGCCTTGATTAATTTCTTCAATAACATCAAATTCATTTTCTGTTCTTGGATTGTCATTAGTAATTACCAGGAAATCAGACAATAATTCTGCGACTTGTCCCATTTTCGGTCTTTTATCTCGGTCTCTGTCGCCACCACAACCAAAAATGCACCAAAGATTAGAATTCTTAAAAGCTTCTTTTAGTTCAGTAAGAGAGGTCTCTAAGGCTTCTGGAGTATGGGCATAATCTATGAAGCACTTATCTTTTTCACTTAACAGTATTAAGTCCATTCTTCCTCTAGGAAAGTCTAGATTCTTTAAATAAGGATAAACTTTATCTAAATCAAAACCTCTTGAAAGAAAGGCTGCTAAAGCGCATATAACATTTGACGCCAAAGGTTTAGATATTGTACTCAATGAAAAATAAACTTTTTGCTCAGGAGTTTTAAGCTTGACATCGATACATCCATCTTCAGTCCTTAAAAAGGAATAATGGAAATCAGCTCCTGCCTGACTCGAAACAGAAAAAAATGAGTGAGGCTCTTTACTCTTTTGAAGGTCCCTATATATTTCTTTACCTAATAAGTTATCAATATTTAAGATTATATTTTTGGGTCTAAGTTCAGTAAAAAGCTTCTTTTTAGCATTTTTATAAGATCTAATATTTTTATGGTAATCCAAATGATCTTGGGAAAAACTTGTCAAAATTGCTGTGTCGATTGAGGTACCAACAACTCTAGATTGGTCTAATCCATGGGAAGAGACTTCAAAGGCAACTTGTCTAGTATTTTTTTTGACCATCTCATGAAAATATCTTTGTAAAGTAACAGGATCCGGAGTAGTTAAAGAAGAAGGAAAGTTAAAACCCTTTCCATCAAAAGAAGTTCCGATAGTACTAATATAGCCACATTGATGATCAATTAATTTAGCTATTTGGGAGATTAATTCCACACAAGAAGTTTTTCCATTGGTGCCTGTTACTGCAAAAGTCTCAAGCTTTTGTGATGGATGATTAAATAGTCTTGAACTAATAACGCCTAGATATTTTTTCAAATCTTTTAAATAAAGAATATTTGAATCCTGAAACTCCTTACTGTCTGTTAAGCAAAATACTGCCCCTTTTTTAAAAGACTCTTCGATAAAATGATTTCCATTAACTTTTTCTCCTTGTACAGCGCAAAAAAGAAAATTCTGGTTTACCTCTCTACTATCTAAACTTATTCCATCAATCAAAAGATTGCTAAAACTTCCCAGATTCCCTTTAAAGAGTCCTTCTAAAAGAACACCTAAACTTACAGGCGCAGAAGTAATTTTTTCCATTAAGAACCTGATTCTAAGGCATGTATAGATTGTCCAACTACTTTAGAAAAAATTGGAGCAGCAACAGAGCCTCCTGAATGGATATCTTTGGTTATTCCGTGTAAGACTATAACAGCTAAAAGTGATGGATCTTCAGCCGGAACAAATCCTGCAAAACTAGTTGAATAGGTTGTTAACCCATCTCTTTTCTTCTTCGAAGTACCCGTCTTACCGGCTACAACTTTTCCTTCTATCTTAGCTTTCCTAGCAGTGCCAGATCTAGAATTTACGGTTTCTACCAACATAGAGTTTATTAATTTAGCAGTGTTCTTAGATAAAACCCTAACGTCAGGTTTTGGGTTACTTAGAGCCTTGTCGTAAAAAAGATTTAATTCCTTAAATATTCCTTCGTTAGCAAATACTTGATAAGCCTGAGCTATTTGAAGGGCACTCATAGAAATTCCGTAACCGTAACACGAGCTTACCTTATCTCTATCACTTAAGGCTGATGCTTGAGGTAAGAATCCTTCTCTAGCAGGAATCAAAATGTTTACTGGCTGAGAGCCTATTCCGAAGTTAGAAAATACATGAACCAGGTGTTCAGCACTTTGATCTTTGCACAACTTCACCATTCCAACATTACTTGAATAAGAAATAATTTCACTTAAAGATAAATTGCCATAATCTCTAAAATCACTAGTTTTATATCCTTCATATTCTATCCAGCCGGGAGAAGTACTTATTCTAGTATCCTTATCAACTTTTTTTGAGCTAACTATGGCAGCCATAGCAATTGGCTTTGCTACTGACCCTGGTTCAAAAATATCTACTGTTGCTCTATTCCTAAAAACACTCAGATCTTTAATTCCTCTCCTATTGGAAGGATTAAAAGTTGGATAGTTAATTAAAGATAGAATCTCAGCTGTTTTAGGATTAACTATAACAATACTCCCTGACTCAGCTCCAGACTCTTCAACTGCTTTCTTTAATTCATGATGAGAAATAGATTGTAGTCGTATATCAATAGTTAATTTAAGATCTAAACCTTGCTTAGGTGAACTCCTTTCCCCTCCAATAGTTCCTATTGGACTTTTTAATCCTGTGAATCCACCATCTTCACCTTTAAGTAATTTATTAAAAACCAGTTCAGCACCTTGTATACCTTTCCTGTCAATGTCTGTAATTCCTACCACATGAGAGCTGATCTCTCTTTGGGGATAACTTCTCTGAAGATTTTGCTTAAAAAATATTCCCTCAATATTCAAACGTTCAAGCTCTATTTTTTTTTCTTCTCCGATATGTCGAATTATTTCTACGTGGCCCTTTCGCTTAAGTATTTTTTTTATCTTGTCTATATTAATTTGCAGTAAGGAAGTTAAACTGCTGATCTCATTTTTTTTTGGTTTAAATAAACTCAGATCAGCGATTACCGTATACCCAGTTACATCAACGGCCAACAGTCTGTTATTTCTATCTAAAATTTTTCCTCTTTTAGCTAAGGTATAGCTTTCTAGAGCTATTCTTGTATCAAGTTGTTTTTTTATGAACTCGTCTTGAAAAACTTGAATATATATTAGTCTTGATAACAGTAAGACAAAGCCGATAAGAAAAACAAGCTGTATAAAAAAAGATCTTCCAGAATAATTTACTACTCTAGAAATCATTTAATGCAACTTTAATCTAATTGGGTTCTAACAAAAGAAGGAATATCAAGAAACTCTTCTTCCTTTTTTACTTGTTTGTCTTTGTCAGGAACCCTATCAAGAGAAGGTGGATTCTCTAAAAGTTGTCTTGCAGCATCACTTAAAGGAAGTGGCTCTCTTTCTTTTGTCTCTTTTAATTTAACAGTTGAGATGTTAATAGTCTTGGTAGTTGCTGGTGCAGCACCTAGACCTGTAGCTATAACAGTTACTTTCAGATCATTTCCTACCTTTTCATCAATCACTGTTCCAGTGACAATAATTGCGTCTTTATCTGCAAAGTTGTCAATGCAATCTCCTACAGCTGTAATCTCCCCCAAAGTGATCTCTGTACCGGCAGTAATATTTACCAATACACCCTTTGCATCCTTCAGGCTTATGTCCTCTAGCAATTTACTTTCTACTGCCTTTTCTGCTGCTATTCGTGCCCTGTCAGGGCCTGAACCTATACCAGTGCCCATCATTGCAGTTCCTCTTTCTGACATTACAGTCTTAACGTCTGCAAAATCTACATTTATTAATCCAGGGCACATAATAATATCTGATATCCCTCTGACCGCTCCTGCTAAAACATTATTAGCTTCTTTAAAAGCCTCTATCATTGCACAATCTTCGCCTAATACTTCAAGTAGTTTTTGATTAGGTATTGTTATAAGAGAATCTACTTCCTCAATCAATTCTTTAATCCCTTCTTTAGCTATCTTCATTCTTTTTGAGCCTTCAAGTTCAAAAGGTTTAGTTACTACAGCAACAGTTAGTATGTCTAACTCCTTAGCTACTTGAGAAACAATTGGAGCTGCACCCGTACCGGTTCCACCCCCCATGCCAGCAGTAATAAAAACCATGTCAGTTCCTTTCAACATTTCTGTCAGTCTGTCCCTGTCTTCCAATGCTGCTTCTCTACCTATATCAGGATTTGCTCCTGCACCTAAGCCATCGGTAATTTCCTTTCCAAGGATAAATTTATGGGGTGCTTTATTTTTATCTAAAGCCTGTTTGTCAGTATTTATAGAAATAAATTCTGCGCCATTTATGCCTTCCTCAACCATGTGTTGAACCGCATTACCTCCGCCACCCCCAACACCTATGACTTTGATAATTGCGTTGCCTTTATTCTCTTCTACTATTTCCCATTCACTCATTCTTTTCTCCCTGGTAAATTTTTAAAGATTTCCTCCAAGCCATCTCGATAATCTATTGAAAACATTTTTATCTCGATGGATGTAATTCATGTGATCTTCTTGCATTTGTTTATGTCCATAAAGCAATAAGCCGACAGCTGTGGCATAAACAGGATTATGTATAACTTCATTAAATCCTCCAACAGTATTAGGCGAGCCTAGTCTTACAGGAGCATGGAATACTTCTTCACCTAGCTCTATAGCCCCTTCAACTTTAGATGCTCCTCCAGTTAGAACTACCCCTGCTGGTATTAAAGATTCAAACCCACTCAAACTTAATTTCTGCTGAGCCATGCTGAAAATTTCTACATACCTCCTTTCAAGAACATCAGCTAGTGCTTCACGAGATAATTCTCTCTCGGGTCTACCGCCCATACCAGGAACCATCATCATCTCTTCAGATTGAGTTAAAGAGCTTACGGCACATCCATACCTTTGCTTAATATCCTCAGCTTGAGAAGGCGGAGTCCTCAGAGCTTCTGCAATATCGTTAGTTACATGGTCTCCAGCTATGGAAATTACATCAGTAAAGGAAATAGAACCCTCTGTGAATACAGCCATATCCGTTGTTCCACAACCGATATCTATTAAACAAACTCCCAATTCTTTTTCGTCGTGGGTCAAAACTGAATAGCTAGAAGCCAATTGCTCTAAAACGAATGCCTCAATATCTAAACCACAAGCTGTAACGCATTTATGTATATTTTGAGATGAGTTTTCACTACAAGTAACTAAATGCACTTTAGCTTCAAGTCTTGCACCTGCCATGCCTAATGGTTCTTTAATTCCATCTTGTTTGTCAATGATGTAATCTCGAGGCAAAACATGTAGTAACTTTTGATCAGCAGGAATAGCCATAGCTTGTGCTGTTTCAATGACTCTGTCTACATCACCATACTTAACTTCTCCATCCCTAATAGGTACTACACCTTCTGAATTTAAACCCCTAATATGACTTCCTGAAATTCCTACATAACAAGAGCTTATATGGCAGCCAGCCATAGACTCTGCTTCTAGAATTGATTTTTTTATGGCCTGAGTTGTGGATTCAATATCAACAACCACTCCGTTTCTCAACCCTCTAGAAGGCTGAGTTCCTAAACCAATTATTTCTATATTTTCTTCAGAAGTTATTTCTGCAACAACAGCTACTACCTTTGAAGTCCCTATGTCTAAGCCGACTAACATTTCGCTTTGATTAACTCCACTCATGCTGTTCTCCTTTCTTAATAAAAAAGAATAGAAACTCCATTGTTATACCTAAAATCCATGTTTCTGATACTATTAAGTTTTCCTGAGAACAGCTCGAACGAGATAAAATCCTCGAGACGTTCAAGCTGTTCCCGGAAATTCTTTGTTGTAAAAGTTAATTCAGTGCCCTTTTCTGTTGTTACCTTTAGGTATCCTCCTGAACTTAAATTTACCTCTTCTACTTTTTCGTTATACCTATTAAGTTGATTTTGAATCTGTCTAGATATATCAAGCAGAATAAACTTGTCTGACTCCCTTCCTCTCAATAAAACTAAATGAATATTAGAATCATCAATAGAAGGCTTAATTAATATTCCTGAGTGAGTTAGAAATTTATTGTCACCCCATTTAGCTAGGGGTTGGTGCTCCTTGACCCTAATGTTATATCGGTTAGGCCATTTTCTTTTTGCTTGAAAGGCATATACCCAAGTAGTTTTGTATAAATCTTTTGATACGCTAGAAAAATCTATCACTTGTTCGTTTAAGAAACTCAAAAAAGTTTCTTTTATCAAATCTGAACTAGATAAAATCTTATGATCAGAAGAGATTGAGATATCAATCTCGTTTAAATTCTCATAATCAATATTCTTTGAACACCCCAGGCTTAACAGTATTATTATGAGAAAGGTTATTCTTTTCATTTTTTTGACACCTGCCTATGAATAACTACTTGCTCTTTTAATTTGGGTGAGCGCATACCCAGCTTCCCTGTTGCAACTTCTCTGATAGTCAATTGATTTCTGAAATACTCGACTTCGTTTAGTAAAAGATTGGATTTAAAAGATAAGTCTTCATATTTTTTATTAAACTTCTCTATTTCTGAGAAAGTTACACGATAATCATAAATATTAACTATTAATTGAATTGAACTAGCCATCAGTCCAAATACAAGTCCAATAAAAAGAAGTTGTTTTCTAATGTTTATCATTTCAAGCTACTTTCTCTGAAATTCTTAAAATAGCACTCCTGCTTCTTGGATTTTTTATTATCTCTTCTTTGTTTGGCTTGAAATGCTTTGATCCAACTTTATGAAAAGAAAACTTTTTCCCATCTAAGCTTTTTCCTTGTAGAAATCTCTTAACAATTCTGTCTTCTAAAGAATGGAAACTTATAACAGCTAGCCTTCCTCCATTTTTTAGAAGACACCCTGCTGCTATCAATACGTTTTGTAATTCTTCCATCTCTGAATTAATCTCCATTCTGATAGCTCTGAAGACATTAGTAGCTGGATGTCTCTTAGATTTTCTTGGTTTACAAGCTACAATAATTTCAATTAAACGCTGTGTAGTATTTATAGGACTAACATCTCTTTCTCTGCAAATTATTTCAGCTATTTTTCTAGAATTACGCTCTTCACCTTTTTCCCATAAAACTCTAGTTATTTCTTCTTTGCTGGATTTGTTCAACCAAGTTTCTGCAGAATCTACATCAGACTGGTTCATTCTCATATCAAGAGGTCCTTGGGTTTGAAAACTAAATCCTCTTTCTGGATTATCTAGTTGTCTAGAAGAGATTCCTAAATCAACTAAGATGCCATCTAAGCTTTCTCCTGGAAAGTGATCTTCTAGATTTCCAAATTTATCATTTATAAAAGAAAACCTCTTGTCCTTTTTGATAACTTCATTGGCTGCTTCAAAAGATTCTGGATCTCTGTCTATGCCTATAAGCTCAGCTTCACTGTCTAAGTTTTTTAAGATAGCAGAAGCATGCCCCCCTAAACCAAAAGTACAATCAACGTAACTTCCCTTTTTGTTTACTAAGAGGTTCGAGATAACTTGATCTACCATAACTGCCTCATGGATTCTAGGCTCCCTCAAAAGGGAATCTCCTCTAACATTGGTGGCAAATCAGAGAGTAAATCTTCTCCTTCAACCTCTAAGCCTGACTCCTTCTTTTTCCAGTTTTCTATATTCCATAATTCGAATTTAGATCCCATACCTATCAGAGCCACCTGTTTTTTTGGCTGAAGACCTGCAAAATCTCTAAGAAGTTTTGGAATTAGTAATAACATTCTTTCAGAAACTTCAAAATCAGTTACGGAAGCACTTCCAAGTATCTTCCACTGAATACCTCGAGTTTTCTGATTCAGACCTCCTAAGATCTCAAATTTGGAAGCAATTTCCTTCCACAATCTTCCAGGATAAATAAGTAAAGAAGGATATTGGGGGTCTTTAGTGACTGCGATAGTGCCTTCACAGCTCTGTCTTAATAGGTCTCTATACCTTGCAGGAATGACTATCCTTCCTTTTACATCCAAGGTAAGAAAACTAGATCCATATATGCTCAAAGTCACTTTTCTTAATTTTTTTAACTTAATACCTAATAGAGCGTTACCTTTCAGTACACTTTGACACACTTTGACACACTTCAAGAGCAATTACTAGCTATTGTCTCCTAATTAAATGCACTTAAAGAATCAGCTTTTATCGAACAAGAAAAGATAAAAATGAAATTCCTAAAAAAAATTGAAAAATGTAGGGTTGAGTTGGCCTATAAGCCGGGTTCTGTCTAGGATAATCATTCATCTAGGCTCTACGTCACCGAAGAGCTCAAGCAACCTACCCTGGTCCAGTGAGGGCACACTAAAGGACCTCTATTTGGTCTTGCTCCAGAAGGGGTTTGCATTGCCAAAGATGTCACCATCAAAGCGGTGCGCTCTTACCGCACCTTTTCACCCTTACCTAAAGAAACTTTAGGCGGTTTATTTTCTGCTGCACTTTCCGTAGGCTCGCACCTCCCAGGTATTACCTGGCTTCTTGCCCTTAGGAGCCCGGACTTTCCTCTCTAAAAAGAGCGATTATCTGGCCAACTCAAGCAGAGTATATACTTTATAGTGGAGCTGAAAAATTATTTTCTTTTAAGAGTTAATTTATAAAGTGAGTTCTTTTTTAAGCCGAATGACTTAGAAGCTAGGCTGAGGGCATCATTTTTTTTCATTGTTTTCAAAAGAACTTCAAGTACCTTTTCCTGCTCTCTGTTTAAAAAAACTTGATCTTCTTCTTTGGCTTTACCTTCAATAACTAAAACAAATTCTCCCTTCACAGCATTCTCATCTGAAGATATTTCTTCTAACACCTTTCTTACCTTACCTTTATAAAATGTTTCATATAATTTAGTCATCTCTCTTGCTAAGAAGATATTCCTATCTGGACTCATTTCTGCCAAGGTCTTAAGAAACCCCTTAATCCTTGATTTGGATTCAAAAACTACAGAAGTCTTCTCATCTATAACTATTTTTGTTAAGAAAGACTTTTGAGCTTTCTTTTGTCTAGGAGGAAAGCCATAAAAAACAAATTTGTCTAAAGGCAATCCCGAAACACTTAAAGCGGCAATTAAAGAAGAAGGACCAGGGATGGGAATAACTTTAACCCCTTCTTTAATAGCTTTATTTACAAGCAAATAGCCTGGATCCGAAATAAGTGGTGTACCAGCATCACTAATCAGGGCAATATCATTTCCTAGCTTTAATTGGGAAATAAAAAAACCCAATTTACTTTCTTCTGAAAATTTGTGATAAGAGATTAATTTCGTACTTATGTTGTACTTATTCATAAGCTTTTTAGAATTTCTTGTGTTCTCTGCTGCACATAGGGACACTTTGGATAAAGTGTTTACAGCTCTTTTAGAAATATCTTCTAAATTCCCTATTGGTGTAGCCACTATATACAAGACTCCAAATTTAGTATTCTTACCCATTGTGAATTATCTTAATAAATTATTAATTATTTTCTTAAATTTGAGCTTGTTCGTTAGTTGCACATCTAATATTCCTAATAATACATTTGATTCAAATAAAGTCATTTCAATTGATAAGCCGAAAGTTACGTATGAAGTAAAAAAACTACCTAAAAGCATCAATATCTTCTTATTGGACACTAAAGGCATTAAAGAGAAAGAGTTTATAAATGGTTTCTCAACGAATTATTATTATTTTAAAGACCAAATAAATTATTCTCCAGATATAAACTTCATAACAAGAGAAGAACTAGGTAAGAAGAACTGTTCTTTGAATGTAAAGAATAATGATTATTCAATCATTTTCTTAACAGATGCCTTTCTAAAGAACTTAAAATCTTCTTGTTTAACTAAAATTCTAAAACTTAAAGCAGTTTTAATAAATTCTAATAATTATCCGTACGTTAATAAGAAAACTCAGGTGGTTTTAAATTTTAATAAGAAAACAGAATATGAAGATCTTCTTAAGTATGCAAAGACTAATGGTAGTCATAACGCATTAATCATTGATGAAAAAGATACCTCAGATAAACATATATTAAATGAAATTTGGTTAGAATTAGAAGGGAATGTTCTTGATTCCTCAACTTCTAATGGTATGTCAAATCAAAATCTGCTTTCGAACATTCTGCTCTTAGAAAGTAGCAAAGAAAGAGTTAGGAAACTTTCAAGAGCATTATCCTCTCCACTGGAAAGTAACCCCAGAAGAAGAATGGATGTGGATTCAATTATTATGTCTGTTTCTTTAAGAGAGGCTAGGAGTTTGAAACCTGAATTGGAATATAATTTTGGGGAAAATCTTTCAGTTTATCTTTTGCCTAATTGGAAAGATCAAAGCTTCTATCTAGATAAAGAATTAGATTTGGAAAGAGTTTCAATTATTGATTTACCTTGGATGTTTAACTCCGAAATATCCTATCTAAGAAATTTACCTAAAAAAAGAAATAGATATTTTGCTTTTGGATATGATTCTTATGATATAGCTCTTTTATTGAACAATCCTTCGAGCACTAGGCAGTTTAAATATACTGGTATGTCAGGAGAATTATCTTACAAAAATGGAATTCTCTCTAGAAAATCCTTAAAAACAGAAATCAGCGAAGGTCTTTTTAAAGTAATAGGATATTAAACTAAATTGAGCGTATTTCTCTTTCAATCTCGGTTAGGCTATTAAGAAAAGCCTGCCTTGTAAATACTTTCTTCATGTATTCATTGATTGGCTTATTCTTAGCGTCTCTTGGAATATCTATACCTACTTGAGGTAGTCTCCATAAAATAGGTCCAATACAACAATCAACCAATGAAAACTCTTCGTTCATAAAAAAAGCCTTTTCTTTAAAGATAGGATTTGTCGAGAGAATCATAGATTTTAACTGCTTCTTCAGTTTTCTCTCCTCTGCTTCCTTTAATTTATTATCAACTAAAGTATCAAATAAGGAGCACCAATCATTGGTTATTCTTTTTATATATAAACGTATGTTAGCTCTTGCAACAGGATATACTGGAAGTAATGGGGGATGAGGAAACCTTTCATCAAGATACTCCATTAAAGTGACTGAATCATACAAAGCAACATCTCTATCAACCAAGACGGGTAAGGTTGCGTAAGGACTCACTTCTAGAATGTCATTACTTAGGTTGTTTTTATCTGCATCAATAATCTCTGATGCAATACCTTTTTCCTCTAAAACTATTCTTACCCTTTGACAGTAATGATCTCCAGCATCCGAGAATAAAGCCATTGAAGTTCTTTTATTAATTGAAACCATATTAAATATTATTTATTGTTAATGTACGTCTTTTTTAAATTCTCGGTAGAGAAGATAACTTAAGACAGTGAAAATCAAGAGATAAAGAATAACAAATTTGCCAATATATTTTCTTTCTTCTCTAATTGGATCTGACATGTAAGAAAGGAAGTTAGTTAAATCTTTCATACTTGCTTGAAATTGTTTAGATGTCATCTGTCCTTCTTGTTCTATTTCTAAAAATCCACATAATTCTTCTGTGATTAATTCACCAGATAAAGGGTCTTGCTTTAGCCCTCCATTAGCTGCTAACTGAGGAACTTGCTTGCAAGCAGGCACCTGTAGTCCTTGTAAATCTTCTAAGACATGAGGCATTCCAACATTCTCATAAACTTTGTTGTTAACTCCAAAGGGCCTACTGTTATCTTCATAAAAGCTTATAAGATAGGTATACACCCAGTCAGTTCCTCTCAGGGAGGTCTCCAAGGTTAGATCAGGGGGAGCTATCCCAAACCATTCTTTAGCTTCTAATTGATCCATCCCGATGGCCATAAGATCGCCCATCTTTTGATCTCCAAACATAAGATTTTCTTGAAATAAATCTTCAGGTATTCCTAAATCTCTAGCTACCCTATTATACCTACCATATTTAAGTGAATGACATCCATAACAGTAGTTCATGAAAATTTGTGCACCTTTTTGTAGAGACTCCTTATCAGTGTGATCAGCTTTAAATTCTTCACATTTACCTTCCTCAAGACCGTCCTCCGAAAGAAAATGACCACATGGTCCACCTTCTGCAGAAAATAACTGAAGAGACATAAATGCAAGTATTAAAGTTAAGAACTTCATTAAATCTTTATCCTCTCGGGTACCGCCTTACATTTTTCATACTTTGTATAAAAAGGCATAAGAATAAAATATAAGAAATAGAGTGCAGTGAACACTTGGGCCATCAAAGTCCTTAAAGGGTTAGGTGTGACCATGCCTAAGTACCCCAGAACTATAAAACTTACCACAAGAATAAAAAGTGCTACTTTACTATATAGCCCCTTATATCTGATTGACTTAACAGGACTTTTATCCAACCAAGGAACAAAGGCAATAATGACCATTGCTCCACCCATTACAACAAATCCTAAGAATTTAGCTGTTAAAGGTCCGATAGGAAAAGTAATAGCCCTCAACATTGCATAGTAAGGTGTGTAATACCAAGCCGGAACTATGTGGTCAGGTGTTTTTAAATTATTTGCTTCTTCATAATTTATATACTCAATAAGATAACCACCTCCATCTGGAAAAAAGAAAATAATAAAACAAAAGATGATCAGGAAAATACCTATAGCAAAAAGATCTTTCACAACATCATAGGGGAAAAAAGGAACAGAATCTAAGGGTACACCGTCTTCATCTAGGTGCTTCTTTATATCTATACCTTCGGGGTTATTTGATCCAACTTCATGCAATGCAACAATATGGACAAAAACCACAGCAATGAGAGCTAGTGGTAGAAGGACCACATGAAAAGCAAAAAGCCTATTCAGTGTAATCCCAGATATTAAATAATCTCCTCTAATCCATGTTAAAAGTTCCTCTCCAAAGATGGGTATAGAACCAATCAGCGATAATATTACTTGAGCAGCCCAAAAAGACATTTGCCCCCAAGGTAAGACATAACCTGTGAAGCCTTCAGCTACAAGTATGATATAAGTTAACCAACCCAACACCCATAGAAGTTCTCTTGGCTTTTGATAAGAGCCATACAAAAGACCTCTAAACATATGAAGATAAATAAGCAAAAAGAACATGGAAGAACCAGTGGTGTGCATATAGCGAATAATCCAACCATAATCAACATCTCTCATAATGTATTGAATAGATGCAAAAGCTTCTTCATCTGTGGCCACATAATTCATTAACAACCAAATGCCTGAGATTAATTGGATTACTAGAACTACAATTAAAAGAACACCTGCTAAATACCAGAAATTCTGTCCTATAGGTGCCGGATATTTACTTAGATGCCTTTCAAAAGTATCTGTTAAAGGAAATCTATCATCTACCCAATTTAAGAGTCTTGTAAACATTAAGTTACTTCCTCATCTTCTCCTATAACCAACACATCTTCGCTCTCATAATAATGTGGTGGGACAGGCAAGTTAGTAGGAGCAGGTACTCCAGAATAAACTCTTCCTGCTAAATCAAACATCGATCCATGACAGGGACAAAAGAAACCTCCTTGCCAATCAGAATCAAAGTCAGTTGTTCCTAATTCAGGATAAAATTTAGGTGCACAGGATAGATGGGTACAAACAGCCTCTAGAACCACAATTTCTTCTTTTCTGGATCGGTTAGAATTTTTAGCATAATCAGGCTGTTGATCTTCTTCAGAATCAGGATCTGAAAGTCTGGATAAATTTTTATTTAAATTGGTTAATGATTCTTCAGTATGTCTAAATATATAAATAGGAATTCCTCTCCATTCAACCAACATCATTTCTCCTTTGGTCAGTTTACTTATATCTGCTTTGGCTGGAGCACCAGCAGCTTTAGCTTGCTCGCTGGGATTAAAGGCTGTAACAAATGGGATTGCAGCCCCGATAACGGCACCGGTTCCAACAATCGAAGTAGCAGCAATTAAGAATTTTCTTCTTCCAGGATTAGAAGGAGGTTTTGGCTGCATACTATCTTTTTGAGTATTGAGGCCTTTTTCTTGCTTTCCTTAAGCCGACTTTCTTTCTTTCTACTTTTCTTGAATCTCTTGTGAGAAAACCTTCTTTTTTCAGAGAAGGCTTTAAGTTCTCATCATATTGCACTAGAGCTCTTGCAATTCCATGCCGAATGGCGCCTGCTTGCCCAAAACTGCCTCCTCCTGTAACTGTAGCTTTTATATCCACTCCTTTAGTCATTTGAGCGGTCTCTAATGGCTGTTTAACAACCATTCTGGCTACTTCTCTACCAAAATAATCTTCAAGTTTTTTCTTATTAATTGTAATTAATCCAGAGCCTTTGGTCAGGAAGACCCTAGCTTTTGAAGTTTTTCTTCTTCCTACTGTAATTATTTGATCCAATTTTATTCCTTAAATATCTACTATACTTGGGTTTTGCGCTTGATGGGGATGTTCAGCATCCTTATAAATCTTAAGTTTTGTAAGCATTTTCTTTCCAAGTTTATTTTTAGGCAACATTCCCTTGACCGCCATCCTAATTGCATCCTCAGCGGAGTTCTTTAATACTTCATCCAAAGACTTTGATTTAATTCCTCCGGGATAACCGGAATGTTTATAATATTTCTTTTGATTTAATTTATCACCAGTAACACTAATTTTACCTGCATTAACAACAACTATGTAATCACCTAAATCTGCATTGGGAGTAAATTCAGGTCTATGCTTGCCTCTTAGCCTTGAAGCTAAAGAACTTGCCAATCTACCTAATGTCTTATCTTCAGCATCAACTAGAATCCAAGATTCTTTTATATCTGACTGTTTAAAACTCCGGGTTATCATAGAAATTTATACCTTAGGAAAAGCGCGCGCATTTTAATCTACTCCATAGGGTACATACAATAGGTAGTTGAATAAAAATAATTTATTTAGAGTAATAAAATTGTTTTTCTTTTTTATTTCCTATCATTATATTACCCTTCGAATGTGAATATCTTTGGTTTAAAAAAATACCTTCCTTATATAGCAACTATTACGTTAGGAGCAATAATGGGTATTCTTATATTTAACCTTATCGCTCAAGACTATTATGTTAGAGATAGTAAGGATGTCGCTAAGAACTTAATCCCTAGCTCCTTTAGTGAAGCAGTAAATAAGGCATCTCCTTCAGTAGTTAATATATATAGCGATGTACTTGTAAATGATAGGAGATCTCAACTTCCCTTTTCTGATAGGTTTAATTCTATTTTTGGTCTTAATAAATCTAGAATCCAATCAAGTTTAGGGTCTGGGGTTATTTTCTATTCAAATGGTTACATTCTTACCAATCAGCATGTAATAGGAGATAGAAGTATAGGAATTACTGTTGAACTCTCAAATGGTCGAAAGGAAGCAGCGAAAATAATAGGAACAGATAAAGGAACTGATTTAGCTGTATTGAAAATAAATCAAAATGAGGAATTGTCTTCTATCGAGATTGCAAATTCTGACAATCTAAAAATTGGTGATATTGTTTTGGCTATAGGAAATCCATATGGTGTAGGACAGTCAGTAAGCATGGGTATAGTTAGTGCAACAGGAAGGGAATTTAATAATCCTTATTCAGATTACATTCAAACAGACGCTGCTATTAATAGAGGTAATTCTGGAGGTGCCTTGATAGATACCTCTGGAAGATTGGTGGGTATTAATACCTTGATAAGAAGTAGTTCTGGTGGATCAGAAGGTATAGGGCTAGCCATCCCTTCGGTCAGAGTGATGGGAATAATCAATGACCTTATTCAGTTTGGGGAGGTTAGGAGGGGTTGGCTAGGATTTGGTATTGATAGACGAACTCTCGCAACTAAAAATATACTTAAGATAAGTTACATCTATCCAAATGGTCCTGCTAAAGAAGCTAATTTAGAAGAAGGTGACTTAATTCTTGAAATAAATGGACAAATATCTTCTTACCCTCTTTTATTTCAAGAATTTGCAAGATCTAAGCCTGGGACTCTAATTAAATTTAAAATTTTGAGAGGGGAGGACTACTTAGATATAGAACTTCTAACTTCTCTAGCCTCCAGCTAAAGTTCTTTCTAATCTAATTAGGAAAAAAGTAGCCTGTTAGGCTTTTCATTTTTAAGAGATCCTTTCTATATCTGCACCAAGGATACGTAACTTCTCTTCTATTCTTTCATAACCCCTGTCTAAATGATAAATCCTATCTATTTGAGTAGTGCCTTTGGCTACCAAACCAGCCAAAACTAAACTCGCTGATGCCCTTAAATCAGTAGCCATCACTGGAGCACCTACTAGAGATTTAATGCCTTCAATAATGGCTGTATTACCTTTTAAAGAAATCTTCCCACCCATTCTTGCTATTTCTTGTACATGCATGAATCTATTATCAAAAACATTTTCTGTGACTGTTGCTGTTCCTCTAGCTATAGAGTTAAGGGCTATAAATTGAGCTTGCATATCAGTTGGAAAAGAGGGATAAGGTCCTGTGCTTAGACTTGTTGCTTTGGGCCTATTTTTTTCCATTTTTAAAGAAACCCAATCTTCACCTGATTCAATGACGGCACCTGCTTCTCTTAATTTGTTTAGAACAGAATCTACTGAATCTGGTCTAGTTCGTTTTATTTTTATACTGCCTCCAGTCATAGCTACAGCAGTTAGATAAGTTGCAGTCTCAACTCGGTCAGGTATCACTGAGAAATCACACCCTTCTAAAGTTTTAACTCCTTTAATAACTATCCTATCAGTGCCCTGCCCTTTAATCTTAGCTCCCATTTTGTTAAGACAATCAGCTAAATCTACTACTTCAGGCTCTTTTGCAGCATTATTAATAACCGTTTTACCTTCGGCTAATGAAGCAGCCATTAATACATTTTCGGTTGCAGTGACACTAACTGGATCAAAATCTATTGTGGAGCCTTTGAGTCTACCTTCTGATTTAGCGTTTATATAACCCCCTTCTAAAGAAATATTTGCACCCATTCTTCTCATGGCTTCTATGTGTAGATTAACTGGCCTGCTTCCAATAGCGCATCCACCAGGAAGAGCGACTCTAGCTTCATTGAATTTAGCTAATAAGGG
>CAXFFS010000029.1:0-16267 GCA_964002385.1 uncultured Gammaproteobacteria bacterium
ATAGTATTAGTTCATGGAAGTGGTGCGCATTCTCACTGGTGGGATTTTGTAGCACCCCTTTTAATTGATCAATATGAAGTAAGTGCGTTAGACCTAACTGGTATGGGTAGTAGTGATCACCGAGAACACTATAGTCCAGAAGTTTTTGGGAAAGAGATTATAGCTGTGGCAAAAGATTCTGGTTTCTTTGATAACAGACCTTCTAATCCAATCATTTGCGGTCACAGCTTAGGTGGATACATGAGTATTCATGCTGCTAATCTTGCTTCGGAGACCATTAAGGGGGTAATTATGATTGATTCTCCCATAAGGCCGCCAGACTTTGATTATTCAAACCACCAAGGAAGTGGTCCCATAAGAAAAAGAAAAACTTATCCAGATAAAGAAACCATTTTGAAGCGCTTTAAGCTTGCTCCCGATCAACCAACTGACTTCCCTTTTGTCATTGACTACATCGCCAAAAAATCTATACAAGAAGCTAATGGGGGCTTTGAATGGAAATTTGATGATACCCTCTTTAGTAAGCTTGGATATCCTCATATGCCTAAGAATCATGCCTTTAATCTTATGTGTCCTTTAGGTTTTATTTATGGAGAAAAAAGTGCCCTAGTAACAGAACTTATTTTGAATTACATGAAATCAAAATTTAGAGAAGATACTCCCATAATAGAAATTGAAGGGGCATACCATCATGTTCTATTAGACAAACCGATTGAACTAGCTGAAACAATTAAGGAGATTGGTAAAGATTGGTAATTCTTAATTTCTAGGTGGAATGCCCTTCACCATAGTAAGAGAAACTATGGGTGCTCCCTTCCTTCTATATTCAGACAGCTTCTGATATTCAGGATCGTTATACCAGCCTTTAGCTACTTCTTCTGACGGAAACTTAAAAATAACAATCCTACCCTTAAGAGGAGTGTCTCCCTCCAAATGCTCTATGGAGTCATCATAGGTTACGAACTCTCCCCCGTGTTTCTTCAGAATAGGGAAGAACCCTTTTTCATATAATCGGTAGGTTTCTTTATCTAAAATATTTAAATTAGCTATGAAAAAAACTTCAACATCTTTCATAAAGATCTTCTCACGATGCTCTTACTTCTTTCAGTCTCCCATCCATAATAGCTTCAGCATTTGAAACCAATCTTGATACCAATTCTTCACATGTAGGAACATCTTTAACTCTCGCAACAGAAATACCAGCAGACCAAATTCCGGCCTCTAGATCACCCACCTCAAAAACTCCTCTACCTCTCTGCCCCGCAACTAATTCTTGTACATCTTCAAATTTTGCAGTTCCAGTTGACTCTATCTCAACTACCTGATCCGAAATTGTATTTTTGAAAACCCTTGCTGTGTTATGCATGGTCCTAAACATTAAGTTTGTAGAGCGTTCGTCAGCTTCAGTCATCTTATCCTTAACATTCTGATGAATTAAAGACTCTTTTGTTGCCATAAACCTAGTTCCCATAACTATTGCTTCACCGCCTAAAGCTAACGCGGCAACTAAACTTTTTGCATCACTGAATCCTCCGCAACCAGCAACTGGTATATCTAAAGCTTCAGCAGTTTGAGGTAATAAAACTAAAGAGGGAATATCATCTTCTCCAGGATGACCTGCACATTCAAATCCATCTATGGTTACAGCATCACAGCCAACTGCCTGAGCTTTTAGCGCATGCCTTACCGAAGTGCACTTGTGAATTACCTTAGCATCGTAGGCTTTAAAAAGTTCCATAAAAGGTTCAGGACTTCTACCCGCTGTTTCTATAATTTTTATACCTGACCCAACTATCGCTTCAGCGTATTCTTCGTATGGAGGAGGTGTAATTGTAGGCAATATCGTCAAGTTAACTCCAAAAGGTTGATCAGTCATTTCACGGGTCCTTTCAATCTCTTTTCCTAAAGCTTCTGGGGTAGGCTGCGTTAAAGCAGTTAAGATTCCAAGTGCCCCAGCATTTGCAACAGCTGAAACCAACTCTCCCGTTCCAACCCATTGCATTCCACCTTGGATAATGGGGTGCTTGATTCCAAATAACTCTGTAATTCTTGTTTTAAGCATTTTGTTTCCTCAAAAGTTTAAAGGGACAATAACTATAACGTCTCGAAATTATGATGCAACCCACTTTAATTGTTGACTCCTTCATCAAGAAAAAAGATAGAATAACTCTAAGATGAAAAAACTTACTAAGAGCTTCTTCTTTATACTTTTTTTTCTTTTCCTGAATTTCGTGAGTGCGGATGAAATTAACCGAGGCTTAGAAATTGCCCTAAAAGCAGATAACAGTTTTTCTGGGTACGGAGATAGTAAAACAAACCTTAAGATGCTTTTAAAAGACAGAAAAGGGTCAATTACTGAAAGAGTAATGAAAATGAATCTACTAGAAGTCCCAGAAGATGGAGACAAAAGTTTGATTGTTTTTGAGAGTCCCAGAGATGTACGCGGGGTAGCGGTATTAAGCCATGCCCACAAGACTGGTTCTGATGAGCAATGGCTTTACCTTCCTGCTCTTAAAAGGGTTAAAAGAGTCGCATCAAAAAACAGAACAGGGCCTTTCTTGGGCAGTGAGTTCTCACTTGAAGACCTTTCCTTTCAAGAAGTCGAAAAATATTCCTACGAGTATCTAAGAGAAGAGGTTCTTGAAGAAAAGGAATGCGATGTTATTAAAAGGATTCCTCTTGATCCTTACTCTGGTTATACCAAACAAATTGTATGGGTAAGCAAGATGGACCCTCTAATTTATCAGATACATCATTACGACAGGAAGTCATTTCATTTTAAGACCCAGATTTTTAGAGGGTATACAAAATATCTCAATAAATTTTGGCGTCCTAATGAAATTCATATGATCAATCACCAAACTAATAAAACAACCACTTTATTTTTTGAAGATATGGCTTTCAACACTGGGTTGTCAGAAAAAGACTTTACTCAGAATAGTCTCAAAAGATCTAAATAAATGATTTCAACCCCTTACAAGAAAAGCTTGCAAGTTGTTTTGGTGTTTCTATTTATTTTTACTAATACTTCTGTTTTAGCCAAAGCTGAAAGATATGGGGAAGTTTCACTTGAAAATAGATTTTTTGTAGAACAGGGTTTATTTGGACAGGGTAAAAATCATTCTTCTTTCACGCTATCTCCAGAATTTTATTTTGAATCTGAAGACCAAAAAACTTCATTTACCTTCAAACCAAAAATTAGAAGAGACTCTGCAGATGACGAGAGAAACCTTTTTGATATTCAAGATTTGAGTTTAGTCAGAGTAAAGGATTCTTATGAAACAAGGATAGGGATAAGAAGAGATTTTTGGGGAGTAACTGAAACTGTACATAGGGTAGATATCATCAACCAAACTGATCAAGTCGAAAGTTTTGATGGTGAAGATAAGCTAGGTCAGCCAATGATCAATCTATCTGTGGAAAGAGAATGGGGTATTGTTGATCTCTATGCTCTTGTAGGCTTCCGAGAGAGAACCTTTGCAGGGGAAAAAGGAAGGTTAAGACTACCATTTAGCATAGATACAGATTCTGCATTCTATGAGTCCAGTTCAGAAAACTTGAGAACTGATTTTGCTATTAGATGGAGTCAATCTTATCCGAATGTGGAGTTAGCTTTTTCGCATTTTTCTGGGACCTCTAGAGAGCCTGAATTAAAAACTGGGTTAAATAACAATCTAAATTTTAGAGTTCCTTATTATGCAATAATTGACCAGACTGGATTGGAAGTCCTATACATAGTGGGTGAATTAGCTTTCAAACTGGAAGCCATTAGTAGATCTGGACAGGGCGATAGATTTTCAGCAGCGACAACTGGCTTTGAATATACCCAGGTTGGAATATTGGATTCAAGACTAGACTTGGGCTGGATTATTGAACTTAATCACGATGATAGGTATGAAAATTCACCCTTAGCACTGGGAACAAGATTAACGCTTAACGATCTTTATGATTCTCAAATCCTTTCTGGCGTTATATGGAATGAAGAAACTGGAGAAACAAATGTTTTCGTGGAAGCTTCAAGAAGAGTCAGGAATTGTTGCAGGCTCTCTTTTGAATCTGTTTATTTTAATGAAGGGAGTAATTCAAACACTGTTCAAAAAATGTTTGAATATTTTAAACAAGATGATTTTGCTAGGTTTGAATTTATTTACTTTCTAGGTGATTAAAACTATGGAAAAGTTACTTAATCTTAGATATCTGGCCGAAACTATTATCCGCTTTAGATTTCTATCGATTATATTTTCTCTCTTAATTCTTACAATATTAGTTCCTGGACTTTCCAAAATACATTTTAATCCTGATGTTAATAGTTTTTTTCCAGAAAATGATGAATTAACTGATTCCCACATAAAAATAGAAGACACCTATTCTTCCATGGATAATGTAGTAATTGCTATAGGAGTAAAAGAAGGAACTGTTTTTACTCATGAAGTATTATCCTTAATTGAAGATTTAACAGAAAAGGCTTGGAAAACTCCCCATTCTCTGAGGGTAGATTCTTTATCAAATTACTCTTTTGTCTCTGCCAATGAAGACGACTTATATATAGAGCCATTTATAGAAAATTCTATTTCTTATGATCTTCAGACCATCAAACAAAAAGAATTAATTATAGAGAAAGAAGAGCTTGCTTACGGCGCAATTATTTCTAAAGATAAAAAAACTACTTTAATCAACATAGTCTTTGATCCTCCAAGGAATGATATAGAAAGCGAATATCAGGAATCTATAAATTACTTGCTAGGTTTTTTAGAACAGGCTGAAAAAAATCATCCTGAGCTTGATCTGATCATTTCAGGGATTGTTTATATGGAATACCTCAGTCCGCAATTGCTTAAAGCACAAATGCCCCAGTTAATGCCCTCTGCTATTTTAGTGATTTTATTAACACTTTTTTTACTTTTGAGAAGTCTAGTAGCTGTTGCTGGTTCTTTCTTAGTTATTCTAATCAGTGTGGCAAGTGCGATGGGATCTATAGGTTTTATGAGTGGAGATATAGCCCAACCTTTCATTATGGTGCCTATTTTGATTGCAACTTTAGCAGTTGCTGATTGTGTGCATTTATTCTCCTTATATTTCCAGAATTTAGACTCTTCAAGAAAAAGTAAAGACGCAATCATTGAGAGTCTTACTTTAAATTTACAACCCCTTTTTCTTACCTCTATAACAACAGCAATAGGATTCTTGTCTCTCAATTTAGCTCCCGTAGAGCCCTTGAGGGGTATTGGTAATGGAGTGGCAGTAGGAGTATTTTTAGCTTTTATCTTTACTGTTTTTTTATTAGCCCCACTTGTAAGTTTTTTCAATGTGAAGCAATCTAAAAATATAGATTTTCAAAAGAAATTTGCAAAAAAATTAGGAGAATTCAGTGTTAATAATTATAAGAAATTATTGGTAATCGTACCTGTTATTTCTTGTTTCTTAATAGCCTTCATACCATTAAATAAAACAAACGATAATCCCTTAAAATTTTACTCTGAAAGATATACCAGTATGGCCGCTGACTCTGAATGGTTAAGTGATAGGTTGGGCGGTACCTTTCCAGTAAGTTATGAGATGACCAATGATGAGGGCTTGGTATCTGACCCTAAATTTCTCTTCGAAGTAGACAAGTTTTCAGAGTGGTTGGCTTCAAATGAAGAGGTATTGCACGTTAACTCGCTTTCAAAAATTTTGAAGAATCTTAATAAAACTCTTCATGGCAAAGATGAAAAATGGAATGTTATTCCAAAAGAATCTGATCTAAGCGCTCAATATCTTTTTTTCTACGAGATGTCGCTGCCCTTTGGACTAGATTTAAATAACTCAATTAGCCAAGATAAAAAGTCAATTAAGCTGGTTGCTTCTTTAAAGGACATGGGGTCTTTGGAATACAGAAAGTTTGATCAAAGGGTAAATCAATATTTGTTAGGAAATATGCCCAAAGATATGGTTTCTATGGGCACAGGCATTAGGCCTATATTCGCCTTTATGACGAATCACTTAGTCTCTCAGCTTTACTATGCCCTTGCCGTAGGCCTGGTTTTAATAACTGCAACTATTATTCTATTCTTTAGATCCTTTCGATATGGAGCTTTAACCGTAGTAACCAATATCTTGCCCATTGGGGTGGCCTTTGGTATTTGGGCTCTAGTAAGTGGTGAAATTAGTATGCTAGTAGGTCTTGGGATGGGAACCACCTTGGGAATAATTGTAGATTTCACGGTGCACTTTCTAAGCAAATACCTGCATGCAAAAAGAGAGAAAAACCTTAAAGCTGAAGAGGCCGTACTCTATGCTTTTGAAACTGTAGGTTTTGCTTTAATCATTACATCTATTAGTTTAAGTTTGGGCTTTTTAGTTTTATTACTAGCTTTCTTTTTACCACTTCATGGGTTTGTACTTTTTTCTTCAATCGCATTCGTCTCTGCGTTGGTGATTGATCTTCTCTTGTTTCCTGCCCTATTAATAACTTGGGATAAAAGATATTCTTAATAACTTCAGGAGGAACCATTAATGAATGAAAAAGCTTCAAGTGAATTTAAATATGAAAAGAAGTACCTAGAGATTTTAGATAAGAAAATGGCTTTTGTTGATGAAGGTCAAGGCGATCCAACGGTGTTTTTGCATGGGAATCCAACTTCGTCGTATCTATGGCGAAATATTATGCCTTATGCTGAAGATGCCGGTAGAATTATTGCTCCCGACTTAATAGGTATGGGAGACTCAGAAAAGCTCGAGAATTCTGGGCCTGACAGTTACACCTTTCAAGAACACGCTAAATATCTTTACAAACTCTTTGAAGAGTTGGAATTAGATAATGTCAATTTAGTAATCCACGACTGGGGTTCTGCTTTGGGGTTTAACTGGACAAGATTAAATCCTGAAAAAGTAAAAAGCATTACTTACATGGAAGCCATAGTAGGCCCAATAGAGTCTTGGGAAGATTGGCCTGAAAATGCTAGGAATATTTTCCAAGGATTCAGATCAGAAGATGGAGAAGAGATGATATTAGAAAAAAATATATTCGTTGAGAGAATATTGGCAGGTGATGGTGCTTTAACAGAAGCAGAAATGAAGACTTATATGAAACCATTTCAAAACCCAGGTGAAGACAGGAGGCCAACACTAACCTGGCCTAGACAGATACCGATAGCCGGAGAGCCTGAGGAGGTTGTAAAAATAGCTTCTGATTACGAATCATTCTTAGCTGAAAGCAATATACCAAAACTATTTATAAACGCGGACCCTGGTTCAATACTAGTTGGCAAACAAAGAGAGAGGGCAAGGCTTTGGCCCAACCAAAAAGAGGTTGCTGTTAAGGGTGGACACTTCATTCAAGAAATTTCACCCCATGAAATTGGAGATCATTTAAAAGGATTCCTAGCTAGTCTTGATTGATTTTACTGCTAGCTAACTTAAAAGTTAGTAGAGCTGCAGGAATCAAAGCTAAAGAACAGAATAAGAAAGAGCCTGAAAAGCTATAAGCTTCCATTAAACCTGGTGCTATTTGATTGCCTGTATAGTTTGAAAGGTTTAGTAATGCCATGAATATACCAAAATTAGTAGCACTAGACTGAGAAGTACAAAGCGACATAAAGATGGCGAACATAGAAACTGAAATAGCGGCCCCAGTCATATCTAAAGCAAAGATAATTAAATGGGCGTAAGAGTTTGTGATCTGATCTACATACAATCCTAAGAGGCCATAAACAGTTATTTGAATACTTATACAAAGAAAAAGTAACAGATGTCTTTGATAATAAGTTCCTAACAATCCTATAAGCAGTCCTGTTGCTCCCCCTGCTAACAAACTCCAAGTTCTTACATTGCCTATCATTTCTCCTGTCCACTTAAGTTCTTCAAGAAAGAATTTGTTATATACAGGTTCAAATACTCCTAAGCCAAGATTAATAAATAGTATAAATACGATTGCCCATCTAGCTCTGGAATCATCAAAGACTTTAACAATTTCTTTTAATAAATCTAAAGGGGGTAAAAAATTCTTTTTGAATGATGAAGATTCATAACCAGCCTTGAAATCAAGCTCTCTTGAGTTGAGAGGAACTAAAAAAATTATCATCATAATAACTACCAGAACAGCTACTCCTGTAGAAATACCATAGGTAAAGAAAAGGGTAGTGCCTAAAAACATGCCAACAGCATTTCCAACTACTTTACTGCCCCACATCAAACCATTGGCCTTACTTAAAGTTATTTCATCTAAGCTATCGGCTGCCAAAGCATCAGTAGATAAATCAAGGAAAGCTATTGAGAAATTTACCGTCATAACAACTAGGCCCATTGAGGAAATGGATAACTCGGGACCCAGCAGGGTCAACAACAACAAAAGAATAATTGTGACTATCTGGCTAGATAGAACCCAAAATCTTCTTCGTCCAAATTTTCTAATGGTGAAGCTGTCTATTAAAGGAGCAAAAAGACCTTTAAAAATCCATGGTAAAAGTAGAAGGGAGGAGAATTTTGCTAACTCAGCTACCGTAGCACCCTGAGAAGCGTAATAGGTGTTAAGTGCAAAAAATAAGAATCCATTGGGGAGGCCTTGAGCAAAATATAGATTTGATAGACAGAATAGATGCCAGGGTGATCCAGCACTTAAAGTTCTATTTTCATAAGAGAAATTAAACACTTTGGTATTTATCGTTTTTAATCAAATAAATCTTTAATTAATTTATAAGATTTAGTTTTGGCATCAAAAGGTTCACAAATTGTAATTATTTTTAACTCCTCTGGATCTACTTTCTTAATTAAAGGCTTTAGTCTCTCGTAAATAGTATCTTGAGATCCAACAAATGGTCTAGTTTCTCCTTTACCCAGAGACTCTATATTTATTTCGCTGAGAGCCTCCTCTACTAAAGGAAAGCTAGAAGCTTTTCCTGACTGGACTCTTCTTCTCCAAGCAGAAGCGCTTGCAGATAGTCTTAAGGCCTCTTCATCACTTTCTGCGCATATAGCAAAAATACCAACACTTACTTTTGGATCATTAGAAAATACAGAAGGTTTAAAGTTTTTTCTGTAACGATCTGCTAAATGAAGACAATCTTGTTCAATAAAATGAGCTAGAGACATGGGCAAACCAAAAAAGGCTGCTAAGTCAGCTCCGTTTTCAGAAGAAACTAAGAGCCATGTCTCAGGTAAGCTGCCTAAACCAGGAGTTACATCTACTGATTCAAAAGCCTCTGTTTCGGCATTCTCTCCTATCAAAAAAGACTTTAAGTCATTCATTTTTGTAGTAAAAAATTCAGGACCAGTGGTCTTAGAACCGTAAGCTAATGCCCCAGCTTGAACGGGATTGCTTCCAGGAGCTCTTCCTAATCCTAGATCTATCCTTCCAGGATATAAAGATTCTAAAAGTCTAAAATTTTCTGCTACCTTGTAAGGGCTGTAATGCATCAACATAACCCCTCCCGAACCTATTCGAATAGAACTGGTCTCGTTAGCTAAGGACGGAATAAAAATTTCAGGAGAACAGCCCGCAAAAGAATCAGAACCATGGTGCTCAGCAACCCAAAATCGATGCATGCCAATAGAATCACAGAATTTAGCTAACTCAATAGTCTCTCTAATTGCTGAGTTTGCATTTGTGTTCGAAAAAATTGGAGACTGATCAACTGCACTTATCTTCACTTTTTAAGGTCCTAAAGGCTTATCATTTACGATCTGATCTAAATATTCAGACATTCCATATCCAACTTGCCCTTTGTAACTATACTCTGTCATGCCTTCTGTTATTCTAGTCGTTAACATTTTTCCTTCAGGATCTTCTCTTTTATTTCTCAGGGGTATGAGAGAAAGAACCTTTCCCTCTATTTCATATTCATCTTTATCTGTTTTAGCCCAGGCTTTAATGTTTTTTTGGTAATAATCCTCGTCGTACTCACTTTCTATAGAACAATCTTTTATGATCTCATAGGCTCCATTCTTTAGGACTAAGCCACCTCTACGCTCCTTCCCTTCTCCTTGATGGACAATGCTCAACATAAAACCTACGTCTCGATTTATATTAATAGTCAACCATCTGTACCACTCTATCGCTTGCCAATACCTAGGTCCCCAACTCTTGTCTCTCAATCCATATCCTTGAATCTTCCACTCTTCATCTCCAACTTTAATTGATCCTTTTCCAGAGGTGTGTTGCTCATAATGAGCTTTAGAAAAACTCTTCTCGGGATCTGTATCCAATGCAGCTCCATCTTTTCTTATTGTTTCTCCACCAAACATTGGAGAAATCCCAAGAATTTCTACCTGAACATCACAATTTATAGTTGGATTGGATTTAAAAGCCTTGCCGGGATCAACCATTTGTTTTGGATCATCCAGAATAAGAATCTTTCCACTATATGAGATAGTTAATTTCTTAAACGGTTCCAAAACCTTGAAAACCATTCCGCCTGCATTAAATTCATCATTGTTTTTTATTCTCGGTCTACCAAACATGAAGCCTATTCTTCCATCCGGAAGATAAAGGCAACAGGTCATTTCAGCATAGCCCTCATTGGGTCTATTGCCCAATCTAAACCATCCTCCCATTTTGGTATCATGGTCAAAAACATTGAAATACATGCTTTCATTGTAATTACTTGAAGAATCAGGACTGTGGTTAAACTCATCCTCAGGTTCTAACTTGATTATAAAATCACTCATAAATAAAAATTAGTCTAATAAATAGTTGTTAAAGTCAAAGCAGTTTATTAGAGAAAGTTTGAAGAGGCTATAATTAGGTAACAAAAAGATGACCATGAATTTATACACATCTCAAGAAACAAAAAAACTGGATAGCCTAGCCATAAGAAGTCAGAAAGTCCCTGCTTTCACTTTGATGCAAAAAGCCTCTGAATTCTCTTTTAATGTTTTGCTAAACAATTGGCCCAATACAAAAAAAGTCTTTGTTTTTTGTGGTAAAGGAAATAATGCAGGCGATGGTTACTTAATATCTCATCTAGCCAAAGAAATGGGGTTAGAGTCATTTATAATTCAAGCATCCCCGTCAAATAAAATATCAGGAGCCTCCAGAAAAGCCTTTAAGCTTGCTTTGGAATCAAAAGTTAAGAGAATCTCTATTGCGGCTTTTAAAAAGCAATCTTTAAAAGACTCAGTAATTGTAGACGCCCTTTTAGGTATAGGCATCAAAGGAAATGTAAGGTCTAATGTATCTAAGCTCATCCTTGAGATTAATAAAAAATCTACAAATATACCTGTTCTCTCAGTAGACATTCCCTCTGGTATTTGCTCTAACACCGGAATTAACCTCGGAGTCCACATTCAGGCTGATGTAACTGCTACCTTCGTGGGTAGAAAGAGAGGTTGCTTCACTTCAACTGGAAGAACAGCTTCTGGAAATGTGGTGTTCGATGACCTAGGAATTTCTTCTTCACTGAAGAGCCAAATTAAAACAAATTGCTATCTTTTAGATACGGAGAAAAGCCTTCTCAAATTAAAAAATAGAAAGGGGGATGCACATAAAGGAGATTTTGGTCATGTATTAGTTATAGGCGGCGACAAAGGCTTTGGAGGAGCTGCTATCCTCGCATCTAAGGCTGCTGTTTTCTCGGGTGCGGGCCTAGTAAGTCTGGCCACAAGAAGTATTCATGTCGAGGCTGCTTTATCTTCTTGCCCTGAACTTATGGTAAATGGGATTGAGTCTGGACAGGATGTAGAAGAAATTCTGGCTAAATCTACAGTAGTAGTTTTAGGTCCTGGATTAGGTCAATCAGCTTGGTCAGAGCAGATGTTACAAAGAACCTTTATGGAAGCAAGAAAAAGAAACTTACCTGTTGTTCTTGATGCGGATGGACTAAACCTTCTTACAAAGTTAAAGCTTAAATCAGGTATCCCAAGAAAAATGATTATAACTCCCCACCCAGGAGAAGCTGCTAGATTGGTAAATCAAGAGGTTAACAAGATACAAGAAGATAGATTCAAATCTGTAACTGCCCTAGAAAAGAAATTTAGATCTGTGAGTGTTCTTAAGGGGTCTGGTTCCTTAGTTTGTTATAAAAGGAATGGAAAGCAAAGAATAGGGGTTTGTGAAGCAGGAAATCCAGGTATGGCAAAAGGAGGGATGGGAGATGTACTGGCTGGCTTAATAGGAAGTTTTTTATCTCAAGGCCTTAGCTTGGTTGAGGCGACAGAGGTAGCAGTTGATCTTCATTCAAAATCTGCGGATATTGCTTCTCTTGAACTTGGGATGACAATCACACCCACAGATGTAATTCGTAACATAAGATATTTTCTAAGATAAAGAATGAACTCATCTACTTTGATTTCTCATGGAGATCTAGAGACAAAAGATATTGGAAAGAAAATATCAAATTTCATTACAAAAAAAAATAATTCCTATCCTTTTTTAATCTTTCTAATTGGTGAACTGGGGGCAGGAAAAACAACTTTATGCAAGGGCATTCTGAGGGGTTTAGGGCACAAAGGTGTTGTTAAGAGCCCAACATACAACATAGTAGAAACTTACGAAATCTCAGGTTTCTTAATATTTCATTTTGACTTCTATCAAATTTCTTACCCTAAAGAATTAAGCAATATAGGGATTCAGGAATATCTCGATACTAACAACGGAGTATCCATAATAGAATGGCCAGAAAAGATGATTTCCTTTCTGCCTGATCCTGATTTAGAAATAATACTCAATCATTCAGAAAACAATGAAGAAGAAAGGACCCTTGAAATTAAATCAAAAGACTCTATAGACTTGTAATTAAGAGAATGAAGAGACAAATAGGATTTAGAAATAACCCTTTTTTTGTTCTATCTCTTCTTTTATTAATATTCACTTTCCAGGTTTATTCAGAAGAAAATAAAGTTAGTCTGGATTCAACCTTTTGTTTTGTAGGAGATACCGGAAACGTTACTGAAGTACAAAAAGAAGTATCTGAAGCACTCGCAAACTCTGACTGCAATGTTATTTGGCACACTGGAGACATAATATATCCAGATGGAATCTCATCAAAAGATGACCCAAGATTTATCACAAATTTCTTAGATCCCTTTAAAAAAGTATTTGATAAGCGAATTCCTTTCTTTTTCACTCTAGGAAATCATGATTACAAAAAGGAACCCAGATCTTATTTAGAGATAGCAAAAAATAATCCTTTAATTGTCTATCCAAATAATTATTACTTAAAAAATTACGATAGATTATGTTTTTTTGCCCTGGACACGACAATTTTTGACAAGCTTTATCTCTTTTATAAAAGAAGGGCACAAACTAACTGGTTAAAGTTAAAAAAAGAGCAAGTAAATAACTCATGTGATTTGTCCATAGCTGTGGCACACCATCCTCTGTTTAGTTCAGGAGATCGGAAAAAGGGAACTCCGCAGCTCTCAAGGTTTCTTGAAACAAATATTTTTGGTAATTTTGACCTTTATATTGCTGGACATAACCATGTCCTTGCTGATGAAGGAGAAAGAAAAGGTACTAGACAACTAATCTCTGGAACAGGTAGTCTGCCAGGGGGTTCTCCAGACAAGCAACTTGAAGGTAAATTCAATGTTGAAACTCCGGGTTTCTTAAAACTTGAACTTAAAGAAATAGATAATAAAGTTGTTGCTGAGTACTCTTTCATACAAGCACGAGACAATCTGGTCCTCTGGAAAGGATTGAAAATTGGAAGTGGGATTAGAAAAAATAATTAATTTAATAACAAGGATTTAAATGAGTTTAGTAGAAGGAAAAAATTGTTTAATTACAGGTGCTACAAGCGGTATTGGTAGATCTACCGCATTAGCATTAAGTGAGATGGGAGCAAACATATTTTTTATTGCAAGAAGTCAACAAAAGGCGGAAGAATTAATAGAAGAAGTTGAAAGAGTATCGGGTAAATCCCCTAATGCAATTATTGCTGACCTCTCTTCTTTTAAGCAGATAGAAAGGGCTGCTGAAGAATATAAGTCTTTAAATAAACCGATAGATGTACTGCTAAACAATGCTGGCATTATGAATACTGAGAGAAGGGTTACTGAAGACGGATTGGAAGAAGTTTTTGCTGTAAATCATCTGGCATATTTTTTACTAACTAACTTATTAATTAAAAAAATTTTAGAAAGTAGTCTTAAAAGAGTAGTTAACGTCTCTTCTGATGCACACCGCTTCCTTAAATCAATGAACTTCGATGATCTCCAATCGGAAAAGGAATTCAAAATGTTTGCTGCATACGGCCAGTCAAAGTTAGCAAACATTCTTTTTACTAAAAAACTTTCCTCTTTATATCAAGGAGAAGGATTAACAACTAACTGTTTACACCCGGGCTTTGTTTCAACTTCGATAGGAGCACAAAATGAGAATTTAGCTTTTTTTGCTAGGCTTATTAGATGGGTCTCTCCATTAATTGCAAAACCGAGCGACAAAGGCGCAGAGACTTCAATCTATTTGTGTTCGTCTGAAGAAGTCTCAAGTACCTCTGGGGAGTATTTTATAGACTGTAAAAAAGCTCCAATAACTAAGGCGGCTGAGAGCAAAGAGGACGCAGAAAAACTTTGGCAAATCAGTTTGGATTTGACTGGCCTAAAGTAACCTAATTCTAAATTGTAGAAATTGGATCTACATCTATTGACCATCTAACTTTTCTTGTCTGTTTAGGCAGATATAAGTAAGACTGAAGATGGTCAGTAAGGCTGTGTAAGGATTTCCTGCTTGAAGAGAAAAGACTGACCTCCCACCTATATACGCCAGATTTTTTTTCCATCAATGAGGGTAAAGGGCCTACGGTCTTAATGTCTTTGTTCATGAGTTGAGATTTATTTAAATAATCCAAACAAGAACTCAAAAAATCTCTCGACAGTAGTCCATTAAATGATTCAGCTTGTAACTTAACTTGAAAACTAAAGGGTGGGGATTTATTAGAAGCCCTGTCTTCTATAATTTTTTTTATGAAAGTTTCGTAATCACCCTTTAGTAACTCCTCTATTTGTGGATGATCTTGACAATATGTTTGTAAAATAACTTTTCCGGGTTTTTTCTCTCTACCTGCCCTTCCAGAAACCTGAGTAATTAACTGAGCTACTCTTTCACTGCCTCTGAAATCAGCACTGAATATCCCTGAGTCAGCATCTAGAATTCCGACCAAAGTTACTTCTGGAAAATGATGTCCTTTAGCTAACATCTGAGTTCCGACTAGTATTAAAGGCTTTCCTTCATCAATTATTTTTAAATAATTTTTAAAAGAATCCTTTTGCCTAGTTGAATCACTGTCTATTCGTAAAACAGGAAATTGTGTAAATTTCTTCTTCAAATAGTCTTCAATTCTTTCAGTGCCAATACCATATGACTCGAATTCATTATGCTGACAAGAGGGGCAAATTGTGAACAAAGGTTTCTTGTGCTCACAATGATGGCATTGCAGGTGAGAGGGATTTGAATGCACAGTCATATGCGCATCACACCGATCACAATGAGAAATCCAGCCACAAGATTTACAAATCATAGAACAGGCAAAACCCCTTCTATTTAAGAAAATTAAGACTTGGTTATTTTTATTCAGTTCACTCTCTATCTCTTCCAATAGCTGTTCTGAAAAACCTTCCTTTAATGTCTTCCCTTTTAGATCTAAAGGGAAAAAAGAAGGTAGATCAGCTCCTGTAGCTCTCTGCTTCAGGGTGAGTAATTGATACTTGCCATTTAAGGCGTTGCTCATACTTTCTACTGAGGGCGTAGCTGAAGCAAGAAGCGTAGGTATTTTGCTTAACTTTGCCCTGTATAGCGCTATATCTCTTGCTGAGTATCTAAACCTTTCGGTCTGTTTAAAAGAAGCATCATGCTCCTCATCGACAACTATCATTCCTAAATTTTTCATAGGAATAAAAACACTAGACCTTGTACCTATTACAATGTCATAGAGGCCTCTTTGGGCTCCCAACCAAACATCAAGTCGTTCTCTTTCATTTTTAGCAGAGTGGAAAGAGGCCACTCTATCTCCAAATAGTTCTTTAAATCTTCTCTCAGCTTGAGGCGCTAAACCAATTTCAGGAATTAATACTAAGGCCTGTTTTCCTTGGTCTACTAATTTTCTTATGCATCTCAAATACACTTCTGTTTTTCCACTTCCCGTCACTCCATTGAGTAAAAACGTTTTGTCGTTACCAAATTCTCCAGAAATAGCCTGAACGGATATATTTTGTTCTGATGTTAATTTTTTTTCATCTATTGTCTCTATTCGATGAGAATTTACTGGTAGTTGTTCCAAGCTAATCTTTTGGATCAATTCTTTTTTATAAAGATTATTTAATGTGACTGATGATATTCCATAAGCCCTCAGGG
>CAXFFS010000030.1:0-16048 GCA_964002385.1 uncultured Gammaproteobacteria bacterium
CTCAGGTACCTTATGCCATGGGTGATTTTGCCACTGCTATGATGTTAACCAGTGAAAATGCTGAATATCAAGAAGCGCTTAAGCAGCGTGGCATTACTGATTTAGAGCTAGTTCAGATAGATCCGTGGCCGGCAGGAGGATTTACTCATGAGTCCATAAAACCAGGTCATCGGGCTTTTAAATGCATCTCTTTTCTTAAAGAAAGCCTAGAAGATAATGCTTATGCTAGACCCATCCAAGGAGTTATTGCCTGGGTGGATTTAACTCTGGGTGAAGTAGTGCATGTGGAAGACCATGGTGTTATACCTATGCCAACAGAGCATGCCCGATATGATGCGGGCTCTCAACCTAATTTAAGAGAAGGTTTAAAGCCGATTGATATTAACCAGCCAGAAGGTTCAAGCTTTGAGGTGGATGGTTACCAAATATCTTGGCAGGGATGGAAGTTCAGGATCTCCGTTCATGATGTCGAAGGTCTTGTGCTTCACCAGTTGTCACTTCATGACAGGCCAATTCTTTATAGGGCGGCTTTGTCTGACATGGTGGTCCCATATGGTGATTCAGATCCCATGCACTCGTGGAAACACGTTTTCGATGCCAGTGAATACAGTTTAGGTAGATTCATTAACAGCCTTACTCTTGGATGTGACTGTCTTGGTGAAATCTATTATTTTGATATAAATCAAATTAGCTGGGACGGAGAAGCAACCAAGATCAAACAAGCTATCTGTCTACATGAAGAAGATTATGGCATTCAATGGAAACATACAGATGAAGGCGGAGGAGCAAATGAAGTTAGAAGGTCGAGAAGATTAGTCATCAGTTCAATGTTTACGGTAGGAAACTACGACTACGGCTTTTTTTGGTATCTGTATTTGGATGGAACAGTACAAATGGAGGTTAAATTAACAGGGATTATGGGAATTTCAGCCATAACAGATGAAACTTATAATCCTTCACAAGCTCCAAAAGTTGCCAAAAAGATTGCTGCCCCTCTTCACCAACATCTTTTTTGTTTCCGTTTGGATTGGGAATTAGATGGAGGCAACAATCAATTATTTGAGAGTGAGATAGAACTACTTCCAATAAATGAGAACAACCCTAATGGGACTCAATTTCAATCCATTTCACGTCATTTGAAAAGAGAAAGTGAAGCTAAAAGGGATGCATCGCCGCAATCAAGTCGGATCTGGAAAGTGGTCAATCCAAATAAAGAAAATTCATTAGGTATTCCTGTTGCTTACAAACTTATGCCAGGAGCTACACCTAAGTTATTGTCCCATCCAGAATCCGTTGTTTCAAAACGAGCAGCCTTTGCAAAACACAACTTATGGGCTACTCCTTATGAGTCTGAAGAGCAAACTGCAGCTGGCCCTTACACAGTTATGCACGAAGGCCAATCCGGATTAGAAGTTTATACTTCAAAAGATAGGGACATAAGTGAATGTGACTTGGTGATGTGGCATACCTTTGGCTTAAATCATGTACCGAGACCCGAAGATTGGCCAGTGATGCCAGTTGAATATTGCGGATTTCATTTAATACCCGTTGGTTTTTTTGATAAAAATCCAACTTTAGATATTCCACCTTCCTGTGATAAGGACGATGAATCTTAAACGAAAATAAGGAAGACTGACTATGAAGATTGAACAAATTTGGACTGGTAATGCTTACCGGAACTTTAACTATTTATTGGCTTGTCCTGAAACTGGAGAAGCCTTAGCAATAGACCCTTTGGATTATGATAAATGCTTATCAAAAGCTAAAGAAAAAGGTTGGGAAATTACTCAGATACTCAACACCCATGAACACGGTGATCACACAGGCGGAAATCATGCAGTTATAGAAGCTACTGGAGCAAAACTACTAGCTCACGAAAATGCCAATGGAGTAATTGATGGCATGGATGTAGGGTTGAAGGCTGGGGATGTAGTCAAAGTCGGAAACTCTGTGGAATTACTGGCCCTTGATACACCCGGTCACACCATGAGTCACATCTGTCTACTTTCCAAAACAGACACGCCTGCACTTTTCTCTGGAGACACATTGTTTAATGCCGGAGCTGGAAACTGTCATGGTGGGGGGCATCCAGAAGAGCTTTATGACACCTTTGTCTCCCAATTAGAGAAACTGCCACAAGACACCTTGATTTATCCTGGGCATGATTACATAACTAATAATTTGAGTTTTACTCTTGATCGAGAACCTGACAATCAAGTGGCTGCGGGTCTCAAAAAAGACCTAGACGCTTCTCATGATCCTGAAAAGCCCTTGGTGACAACCCTTGCAATGGAAAAGGAGATCAATACTTTTTTTCGTCTAACCAACTCTACAGTGATAGATAGGCTTAGAGAGGTATTCCCAAATATGTCTGAGACACCTTCTCAAAAAGAAGTATTCATAAAGTTACGTGAACTTAGAAACAGTTGGTAAAAAGTTTTACCTTTAGGTTTCTCCAAAAAAATCTAACATATCAGATATGATGGTAGGAAGGACTTCAGGAGGTAAATCGTGACCCATCCCTTCATAAATCACTAGTTTAGATCCTTCGATAAGTTCTGCTGTGTGCCTCCCATGGTCCGGCGGTAGAAGAGGATCATTTGCTCCATGTTGAACCAAAGTTTTCACATTTATATTTTTCACCTGTTCAGAACGATCCCCTGCATGAAATATAGCTGTTAATTGGCGCGGCATTGATTCTGGGTAAAATCCATAGGAATGCATCTGTTCAACATCAATTTCTCCAAAATTTCCTTCTCCAAAATTTCTAAAGTTTCCTTCCGTTTCATTAGTCATTTCAGGAAGATGCCTTGCCCCTGTTGTTGACATGATAGAAACCAGACTTTTTGTTCTGTCTGGGTACTCAGACGCGATAGTCTGAGCAATCATACCGCCCATCGAGGCTCCTACAATGTGAGCACTTTGTATCTCCAGCGCATCCAAAATACCAATACCATCTTCTGCCATATCCAATAACGTGTATGGAGCGTTAACTCCGAAGCCAATGCTATTAACCAAAAATTTCCACCACAGTCTTGGCTTACCAAGTCTATCTAAGCGATCTGAATCGCCAGTGTCTCTGTTATCAAAGAGCACAACTCTGTAGCCAGCATTAACGAACTCATTTACGATTTCTTCAGGCCAAACTCGATGCGAAGCCATCAACCCCATGATCATCAACACAGATGGAGACTCTTCTTCTCCTGCTGTTGTGTAAGCAATGGACACTCCATCTACATCTACAATGGTGGTAGCTTGGTCTGATTTGTAATCAGAAAAAGCACTAACAGAGAAGACTGATAGAAAAACAAATAGAAATAGGTTTTTCATTTTTCTAGAAAAGGCAAAAAATTTTATAAGTCTTTGTGAGTTCCGTCGCAGAAAGGTTGGTTTGAACTATTTTTGCATCCACAAAAGTACACTTCTTGGGCTTCATCAAAGTTTATTTTTTCCGGCAAAAAGTCAGTCCCTTCATGCGACCCATCACAAAAGGGCTGTTTAGAACTTTGGCCACATCGACACCAAAAGTAACTTTTATCAGTTACAACAGCTTCTTTATATGGAAATTTTTGAGCTATTTTAGGTTCAGACATCTTCTTCCTCCTTTAAAAAGAGAAACATAACATGTTTTTAGCTTATAGAATTCCAATGAGAATGAGATTACTTCTCATTATTTTTAGAAAAAATAGAATTAACTTTCTACGTGAAATAGCTTGTTATAAATAACCCAGTCATCGCCTATCTTCAAAAAGGACAAGGTATCCTGAAAAACCATTCCTAGATATCCATCTCTAACTCTGGCTACAGCCGTTGAACCTACTACCTCTAAGGATAAAGTTTCCAGTAGTTTTTCTTCATTTTTTTCAGCAGCTGAAGGAGTTTGAGAGGCTACAAATTTAGCAAAACTATCAACAGATTGTTCCATAAGGCTTCCTTGCATATAGCCAGTGATTTTTGCATCCTTATGGAAAACTTGACGAACTTTTTCTTCGCTCGATTCATACATGCTGTCAAAGTAAAGCTGGATAGCTTCGGAAATTTTGTTTTTGTCTTCGCTCATTGTCTCTCCTTTATAATTGATAATTAGGTGGAATCCTAAAATCACCACGAACATCTCTTATCATTTTAGAGACTTCAATACAGGTTTTGTCTTCTAAATATGGACCAGTTACTTGAAGGCCAACAGGTAAGCCTGACTCTGTTAATCCAATGGGAGTGCTTGTACTTGGAAGATTGGCCATAACTGCTGGACCTGCCCATAGCGTAGTATCCCAATATTCTCTTTCCTTGCCATTGATCATCAAGCTTCTCTCGTGAAAAGGCCGATGATCGTGTTTAAGAGCAGGCAGAACACAGACCGGACATAAGATTACGTCATAGTTCTCAAAGAAGGCTCTCCATTGTTGTCTCATGAATTGTCTTTTAGCATTTACCACAATCCAATCTCTAGCCAATAAGCTAGCCCCTCTAGCTGTCTTGGACATGGATGACATATCGTCATCTTCTATAGTTTTAGCTATTTCATCGATTTGATTAAGAGTTTTTTGAGGTGCTCCAGCTATCATAAGTGGGTTTAATAACTTGCTGTAAACATCATCAGAATCTCTAAAAGAAAAAGGAGGTGTTACGTTTTCAATTTTTGCTCCAGCAGATTTTAAGTCTTCTACCGTAGCTGATATTAAAGAAGAGGTTTCTGAATCTACTTCAGCGTATTCCTCTTCAGGCCATACTGCTATCTTAAGATCTTCTATCTTATTTGACCTTGCTTTAGGAAGTTTAAAACTCCATGCAATACTGTCTTGTCCTTGAGGAGAAGCCAATATATCTAAAGCAATTTCTATGTCTTCAGGTGATCTTGCTAGAGGGCCAGCAACTGAAAGACCATTACCTACAGATATGTGTCCTGGAGGCGGTGGCAAGTGTCCAACTTCAGAAACAATGTTGTAGCTAGGCTTATGACCATACAGTCCACAAAAATGAGCGGGGGTTCTAATTGAACCACCTATATCAGAACCCAGTTCCAGGGGTGACATACCGGAAGCTAATGAAGCTGCAGAACCACCTGAAGATCCTCCTGGTGTTCTCTCGAGATCCCAGGGGTTATTGGTTACTCCATAGATTTCGTTATAGCTTTGTATATCGGCAGAATTCAGTGGTACATTTGTTTTTCCAAAAATAATTGCACCAGCGTCAACCAAATGTTGCACAGCCTCAGCATTCTTCTCTGGAACATAATCTTTCCAGGAAGGGTTTCCTCCTGTTGAAACTACTCCCTCTACCGAATAAGCATCCTTGATAGTCATTGGCATCCCATGCAGAGGGCCTAGGTCTTCTCCTTTGGATAAGGCTTCATCTGCCTTTTTAGCTTTATCCATTGCCCTGTCTGCATCCAAAGTAACCACTGCATTAAGGTCAGGGTTTACTTGCTCAACCCTCTTTAGCAGAGTTTCTAAAAGCTCTACGGACGACAATTCTTTTTTCTTTATAAGGTCTACTAACTCATGTGCACTCTTAAATATCATTTCTTTTTTCTCCCTCACTCAATCTATCACCAACAGACTTTTAATCAAGGGAAAGGTTATTTGTATAATGAACAAAAAAATAGAATAAATTGACGATACATAAAATAAAAAAAATGGGTAATCCCCTACTTAGAGAACAGTCGATTCTCTTTGAACCAGATGAAATTACTTCTGTCGAAACCCAAGAATTAGTTAAGGATATGTGGGAGACCATGGACGAATACGGAGGCGTAGGTTTAGCAGCTCCACAAATAGGGGTTTCCAAACAATTAGCAGTCATTAGAATCGAAGAGGATAACGAGAGATACCCCGAAGCTGAAAAATCGGAAGAAATTGTTATCTTTAATCCCACGATAACGAATCTGGACGAGACTTTACAGGGCTTTTGGGAGGGTTGTTTGAGTGTACCAGGTCTACGCGGTGTAGTATTTAGACCCAGAAAAGTACAAGTAGATTTTTTAGACGAATCGGCTAATAAAAAAACTTTGATAGCTGAAGATTTTCTAGCAACAGTATTCCAGCATGAGTTAGATCACCTATTTGGTAAGCTTTTTATCGATAGAATTGATGATATAACTACCTTGTCTTTTGAAGAAGAAATAATATTATCTGACGAAGAAAAAGAGTTATAAATCAATAGGAAAACTTATGGATGTAGAAAAAAGAATAACGGCAGCCTGGCAAGGAAGAATCTCTGGTTGTTTACTGGGAAAACCTGTTGAAGGTCTTTCGATGAGAGAAGGCCAAGAAAACTTAAATAATTTTTTAAATGAAGCCCAGTCTTTACCTTTGAGGGATTACATTAATTATGTTGAGCATGACTACATAAGAGGAGTTAACAAGAAATGCATGAAGGGCAAAATAGAAAAGGCAGAAATTGATGACGACATAACTTACACGGTTTTATGTCTCATGATGCTGGAAAGATATGGTCTCGAATTAAAAAGTGAAGATGTCGCCAGAACTTGGTTGAACCTGTTGCCTGCAGGAGCCACTTTTACAGCCGAGAGAGAAGCCTATCTTAATATTTTGAAATACGCAGACATGGAATTTCAATTTGGGGGACCAAAAAAGTTTGAGATATCAGACATCAATGACAATAAATACAACGATTGGATAGGAGCCCAGATCAGGATTGATCTCTATGGTTGGGTTTTGCCTGGTAAGCCAGGATTAGCTGCTCATCTAGCTCGGCAGGATGCCATGCTTTCTCATCGAAGAAATGGCGTAGAGTGTTCTGCTTTTATTGCCGCTTTAGGGGCTTTAATTCCTTCTCACAAAGATAAATTATCTGCCGTAGAAGCTGCGCTTGAATTTATAGACAAGAGCACAGAAACTTTTGAAGCCATCCAACTGGGTATCGAGAATATGAATAAGGATTTCAGCCCTATTGCTGAAAAGTACAAGGATATGTCTCCGGTTCACAGCTTAAATAATCTTGCCCTTACTGTTTGGGCTTTTCTGTCTTTTGAAGATTATGACGCAGCAGTGGGAGAGGCAGTCACAGCTGGATGGGATACCGATTGTAATGGAGCTACCGTGGGCGGTCTAATGGGGTTGCATCAATCTGAAATTCCATCTAAATGGCATGAACCTTGGCAGGGAAGAGTCTGTACCTCCATTTCCGGATTGGGAGAATTGGTATTAGAAGACCTAGTCAACAGAACAACTTCACTCGTCACAAAATTTTCAGAATTTGAGGATAAAAAATCATAATTTATGTCTGAAGCTCTTGTTTTTGGAGGGGTAAACCTAGATCAGGTTGTCTATCTATCCAGGCCACCTAAAGAAGGAGAAACTTTAGAAGGGGAGAATATAGAAACCTTCCTGGGAGGGAAGGGCGCCAATCAAGCTGTAGCATTATCAAGACTGGGAGCATCTGTGTCCTTTGTAGGTAATGTGGGCCGAGATTCCTTTGGTGAAGAACTTACTGCCTCCTTATCCAGTGAAGGTATAGATCTTTCAATGTTAGGTTCTGTAAATAAAAAAACAGGAACTGCTCTGATTAATGTCTTTGAAAATTCTGAGAATCAGATAATTTATATTCCGGGAGCGAATAAATTAACAAGCCATAAACAGGCCACTTCAGAGAGCTTAGAAGCAGCTAATATAATTGTTAGCCAAATGGAGGTTAACCCTAAAGAGGTTGAGCAACTATTTGCTAATTCAAAGAACAAAAACTGTATCAATATTCTTAATCTGGCACCTTTTAAGGAGCCAAGTAATACGCTGATTGCTCATACAGACATCTTGGTTTTTAACGAATTAGAATTTTCTCTTTTTACAAGCTTAGATACTTCTATCCCACTTGAACTAGATAGCCTAAAAGAGAAACTGGAGAATCTAAATCTTAACCATAAACTCTCTTTAATAGTCACTTTAGGAGAAAGGGGGTTAGTCTATTATGAAAATCATAAAATGGACTACATAGAAGCGGTAAAAGTAAATGCTGTGGATACAGTAGGTTCAGGTGATTGCTTTGTTGGAGCTCTATCTTACTCACTGTTACAAGGTAGGTCTTTAGAAGAATCTTGTGAGTTTGCAAATAAATCTGCAGCGCTTTCTGTAACCAAGAAAGGAGCTGCTACTTCGATGCCTAAAATGGAAGAAGTAAGAAGTTTTTATAAGCTATAAGCTCTTGAGGAAATTTATTACCCTTTCGTAGAAGATTTTATTAAAAGCCTGGACATCTAACTTTAAGGCGACTTCTGCATTGGGTTTGGGTTTTGTTATTCTTCCCATAATAGATTGATTAAATTCACACACAGTTTCCCCTGTTGAGTGGTCCCCAGCAGTTTCCACTGCTACATAAGCAGGTTCGGATTCAACTAGTTCAGGTGCAAAACAGATTGCCATGGCCAGAGAATCATAAAGATGTAAACCTTCATCACTCACAAGATCTGATCTGATATTGATCCAAGGTTCAACGGATTCTTTAACAAATTGGCAGAAGGGGTGCTTATGTTCTCCAATCGAGATTAATTCGTCTCTACTCAATCTTGTTTTATGGCATACATCTAAAGGCACCATCGTGATGTCTATTCCTGATTCAAAAACCTTGGCTGCTGCTTCAGGATCTGCCCACACGTTAAATTCTGCAGCTGGAGTGATATTTCCTGGTACCTTGGCGGCACCTGCCATCATAGTAATCTTTTTAATATTTTTTTTTAGATCTGGAGTTAACTCCAAGGCCTTTGCTACATTAGTCAAAGGACCTATGGTGACTAATTCTATTTCGTTTGGATTATCATTACAGGTGGAAGAAATAAAAGATGGAGCATCAATTTTTTCCTTGTCTATTGTCAACAAGGGAGTGATTTGTTCCATATTTTCTCTTTGTCCTAACCAACTTCTCTCTTTGCTTCTGTCTTCATCAAAGGTCCCAGGCATACCACTATGGATGGGAATATCTTTTTTTAACTCATTGAGTAAATAGGTGACATTACTGAAACCTCTCTCAACGGGAACATTTCCTTGCACAGTAGTAATACCTTCTATCTGCAGTTCTGGTGAATTAAGAGCTAACATGATGGCAAAACAATCTTCAGGGTCACCCCCTTTTGTTCCCATAGCTGGGTCAGTATCAATGATGATCCTTTTGGGCATCAGTTTGAACTCTCTACTTTTATTTTCTTGATTCTTCTCTTATGGATCTGAATTCATTACCTTCATACCATTCGGGCCATCTGTCAGAATCAGCCAAGTATTTAACCATTTTTGTAGTAAGGGTTAATTGGTCAGCAAATCCACTTAGATCCCAATCGGGATCGTATTCATCTGATGGTTGATGATAATATTTGGCAGTGTATTCATCCCCAAAAGCTCTTCCTGCTTCCTTCCCACCATCGATCTTGTCAAAACCGCTATCGGCATAAAGCATAGGAACTCCTTTCTTAGCAAAACTTATGTGATCAGATCGGTAAAAGAATCCTTTTTCAGGTTGCGGGTCGGGGACTATGTACCTACCAACTTTATCGAGTTCTGCTTTAAGAATATCTTCCAGTTCGGAAGCTCCATATCCTACAACAATGACGTCCCTGGTTTTCCCCACTGGCAAACTTGCATCAAAATTATAACCAGCAACTATGTTTGATAGTTTTATAGGTGGGTATTCTGCAAAGTATTGAGATCCTAAGAGTCCCGATTCTTCTGCAGTTACAGCCAGAAACAAAAGAGACCGTTCGGTTTCAATGTTACTAAAGTAGTTAGCTAATTCCAATAATCCAGCGGTTCCTGAGGCGTTGTCGACAGCTCCATTGTAGATATTGTCGCCAGATTGGTCTTCTTTAATTCCCAGATGGTCCCAATGGGCCATCATGAGAATATATTCATTAGGTTTTTTATAACCATTCTTAACTGCCGCAACGTTATGAGAGATGGAGAATTCAACTTTATTATTTAGTGCCGCGTCTAAGGTTAAGCCTGTCATTTCCACTGATTGAAAGTCTGCTTTAAGAGCTGCTTGTTTGAGAGCCTTTAGGTCTAGATTTGCCTGTCCAAAGATATCTTCGGCAACTTCACTGGTAATCCAGCCTTCAATCTTGACTCGATTTCTGCCCATGTCTTCTCGCTTAAGGTCTATTTGTTTGCCAGCCCAACTGCTTTCCACAACTTGCCAGGGGTAAGAAGCTGGAGCAGTGTCATGAATAATCAAAACAGCTTCGGCTCCTTGTCTGGCTGCTTCCTCAAATTTATAAGTCCACCTTCCATAATAGGTCATAGACTTACCATTAAAGAGCTTGGGGTCTTCTGTCCAAAAACCAGGATCGTTTATTAACATTACGGCAGTTTTTCCTTTCACATCTAGGTTCTTGTAATCATTCCATCCGTATTCAGGCGCTACTATTCCATAACCAACGAAGACCAATTCACTGGCTCTAACCGAAATTCCTTCTACAACTCTCTTAGTCCAATAGACAGTTTCAGGTCCCGCTTCAAGTATTCTTGCTTTGTCATTTTTACTTATAGATAAAAAGGAGCTATTTAAATCAACGGTCATTTTACTGAGAGGAACTTCCAGATAATAATCACCTTTTATTGAGGGCAGACCCATCTTCTTAAACTCTTCTTTCAGGTATAGTTTTGTTTTTTCGCCGCCAGCACTACCCGGTCCTCTTCCTTCAAACTCATCTGACGCAAGAATTTCTATATGTTTGTGAAGGTTGAGTTCTTTGATTTCATTGGCTGGTTGATCACAGCCTTGGATGATTAAAGATATTAGAATCAAGAATAAAATTTTCATTAGCATCTCCTTAAGATCAAGCTCTTTTTATTGAAAGCCCGCCATCCACAGGCAAGACAGCACCGTTTACAAAAGAAGCAGCAGGTAAACAGAGGCTCAAAGTCATATGTGCAACTTCTTCTGGCTCTCCATATCTCTTTAAAGGAACTCTGCGTCTGGCATAAATTTGTTTATCCTCTATGGGAATAGCCGCTGTCATAGCAGTATTAATAGGGCCTGGGCAAATACAATTAACTGTTATTCCTTGGGATCCAAGCTCAGCAGCCAAAGACCTTGTCAGGCCAATTACTCCATGCTTTGCAGAAGTGTAAGGGCTAATTCTGGGTGTTGCCCCCAAACCTTCGGTGGACGAAATATTGACTATTCTTCCACAATCAGACTCCCTAATAAAAGGCAGGGCAGCTCTGATTAAGTTAACTTGTCCTTTAAGAAGAACGTCAAAAGTTCGATCCCAGCTTTCCTCGTAATTTTCATCATCAATGGTTGTTGGAATAGATATACCGGCATTGTTTATGAGTATGTCTAACTGCCCAAATTCTTCAATTACATTGGCAATGACTTCTTTAATGTTTTCTTGATTTGTGACATCTAAGATTTGTTTTAGGCAAGTGCCACTAGAAGAATTAATTTCAGAACTAACTTCCTCAATTTGTTTTTCGTTTATGTCGGAAACAACAACTTTAGCTCCTGCTTCAGCAAAAACGTAGGAAGTTGCTCTTCCCATTCCGCTGCCCGAACCAGTAATCAAAGCTACTTTTCCTTCGACTGATCTAGACAGTTTAGTAAGTTTTGTCATTGTTAAGAAAATTAGTCTAAATTATTTTTTCATATTAAGCTAAGTGCTAGGATATCCAATCAAAACTTATAGGGAAAAACTAGATGACAGAATTAGCCACATTAGAAAAAGAAGGGGATGTTTCGGTTATTACATTAGATGATGGAAAGGTTAACGTTTTTTCGCCTGCCATGATCGAGCAATTAAATGCTCTTTTGGATCAAGTTCCAGAAGACAGTGGCTCATTATTAATTCAAGGAAAAGATGGAATGTTTTCTGCTGGCTTTGATCTAAAAGTTATGCAGGGTGGAGACACGCAAGCAATGTCAAAAATGGCTTCTGGTGGCTTCAGACTTTTGGCTAGAGTGTTTGCGTTTCCTAGACCAGTAGTGGCAGCCTGCAGTGGTCATGCAATTGCACTGGGTGCTTTTATGCTTTGTTGTGCTGACTATCGAGTCGGAGTAAAGGGCGAGTTTATAGTTCAGGCAAACGAAACCAGAAATAACATGTCCATTCCGACTCCAATCCTAGAGATTTCTAGATCGAGAATTGCTAAAGCACATTGGTACAGAGCGATATTAAACGCTGAAGCCTACAATATAGAGGACTCAATTGATGCAGGTTACTTGGATGAGGTAGTTGATAAAGAAGATTTATCTAGTAGAGCTATGGAAGTAGCTACTGATTTAGCTACATTAGGACACCCACACTACCAAATAACAAAAGAATTAGACCAGAAAGATACTTTGGATAAGGTCTTATCAGCAATATCTGGCAATTCTTAGTCAAAAGAAGAAAATATACTCCGCAAACTAATTACATAATTAGTCGGTTTTTGTTAATCTACGCTCCCTTTGGGGCCATAGCTCAGCTGGGAGAGCACCTGGTTTGCATCCAGGAGGTCGTCGGTTCGATCCCGACTGGCTCCACCAAAGTGTTGAAGATACTTTTTTCACCAAAAACTTGTATATAAGCCTTATAAGTAGTAAGTTCACACTTATATATAAGCAAAAGCAGGTTTTTTTAGCTTTAGCTTAATTTTTTATTTTTTAGGGGAAAATTATGAAAAAATTTCTATACTTGTTGATTGCAGGCCTTATGGTGCTACCAGTCTTTTCAGCCGATGAGGATGAAGGGGCGCGGCAGGGTATTGAAGAAGTTATAGTCACGGCTGAAAGGCGTGAGGCTTCAATCATGGATACTGCTATATCAATCACGGCTTTCGATGAATCGCTTATCGAAACTTTAAATTTAAGGAACCAGGAAGATTTACAGAATTTTATTCCTGCAACTACCATCCAACCTTACGATATTTCGATAAGAGGAATAGGTAGGGTTTTTAGAGCACTGGGCGGAGACCCTGGTATTGGTACCTATCAAGATGGAGCTTATTCTGAAGACTTTGGTATCGCTTCTACTGACAATGCTCTTTACGACCTTGCTAGAATTGAAGTACTGCGTGGACCTCAAGGAACGCTGTATGGCAGAAATAGCATTGGTGGTGCAGTTAATTTTATAACCAACAAACCCTCACAAGATTTTGAAGCTGAGATTAAGACCATAAGCGGAAGTTATGGCACGGCAGAAGTATATGCATTAATCAATGGGCCAATAACGGATAACTTGAGTGCGAGATTTATTACGACTCATAGAATGAGAGGTGGAACCATCGAGGATTTTGCAGGACATGAGGACCTGGACAGTTATGATGATGAAAACCACACCATAGCTCTTCGTTGGGAAAACGATAACTTCACGGCTGACATAAGAGGTAATGCCAGAAGTTATGGAAGGGTTCTTGCTGGCGCACAAGGTGCTGGAGCGATTGTTACCAGTCAGTACGGTAGCGCTCATAGACCTAATGATCTGATGGCTCATGGTTATCGTCTGGTTGATCCTACTGTTGCCGCTTGCGGTAGCTTAGTAGACAGAACAAATAATCTTTGTCCTGTTACCGGAATGACAGTTCATTCTTTCAATCACAACGGCATAGAAAGGTTTGGTCAGTACATTGTTCCTGGAGTAGACGCAATTGGCAGTGGTTTTGCTGATCCCAACTATGCTTATGGATACGATCAAAGTATTCTTGATGCAACGACCTTGGGTGATGGAACAGGCGTTCCAAAATTAAAAGGAAGCGATTTGGTAACTGCGACTAACGGCTTTAATGACGAGTACTTTAATCATTCAGCTGGAACCATAAATCTGTCTTGGGATGTCAACGATAGTTTAACTCTCAAGTACATTTCATCTTACACAGATTATCTCTATACCCGTATTACAGATAATGACCTAACAGGAAACATTGTCTTGGATGAGCAGTTTTATGCTGAACAAGAAAATGAGAACTGGCAAAATGAGATACAACTATTTTGGGATATTACCGACGACTGGAATTTAACCGTTGGGGCATTTGAGTACCATAATGAAATTGATCAGGACTTGGATTTCTGGACTGGCACCTCAGATCAAGCTGGAACACAGCGTTCTGGTGCAGCCAATTATGGGATTTTAGGAGCTACCGGATTACCTACTATCGGCAGCGCATTCCTTGATTGGTATGTAGCTGGAAGAGATGCCAGCCCACTTGGTATTGGAGATGGTACTGCAGGATTATTTGGACCGGCACTTGGAACCACTCCTGTAGTGGGAGCTTCTCAGACTCAGGTTAGTACTTATTCAGCTCGAGATGTGGGTTGTGGCATAGTTGATCTATATGGCTTAGTACCTACTCCTGATTTCAGTGACCCTCATTTAACATCAGTTTGTTTCTTGGAAGGTCCTTGGACTGGAGATGTAGGAGGTTCCGTTAGTAATGGACCGATTACACCTGGAACGACCTTTATTTGGCAAACCGAAAATAAGACGGACGCTTATGCTGTTTATTTCCAAACTGAAGCTCAGTTAAATGATTCTTGGGCACTGACAGTTGGAGCTTCTTGGCACGAAGATCAGAAGGTAGCACAAGAGAACCTTTTTCTTTACCAAGAAACTCAATTAACTCCAGCTGGTTTGTATGCTTTCAACGTAGCCACTGGAGCACTTAATGCAGACGGTACGCCCACTGGCAATGAACACGTTCGTTTGAGAGGTATTCCAATGAGTCGTTCTATTTACAGGGCGATGGAGAGAGATTTTGAAGATGTTACATGGCGTGTGAATGTTGATTACACTCCGGTAGATAATATTCTTTTATATCTGTCAAATACTACTGGATATAGAGCGGGAGGTTTTAACTTAGGTTACTTCTCTCCGTTCCCTTCTTACGACCAAGAAGAAGTCCTTTCAACCGAGTTAGGGTATAAAGGAACTCACTTAGAAGGCCAGTTGCAATTGAATGCATCTATCTATAAATATGTGTATGAGAATATACACGCGCAAATGACAACTGCGAGTTTCTTAGGTGGAACCGGTACGTCCGTACAAGGCTTCCCTGAAGCTGACACGAACGGGGTGGAAATGGACTTCGTATACGCGCCAACCGCTGATCTTATAATTGGAGGAAACGCCAGTTATACGGATGCTAAGTATTCTGAAAGCTACATACAGCCTACAGGACACGTAGGTGTTATTGATGTAAATAACCCTTTAGCGCCTACTTCCTTATATACGGACGCTGAGCGAAATGTAGATGTGAAAGGTTTGCAAATGCTCAGGATTCCTAAGAGCAAGATGGCTTTTTATGGGAATCTAACTACGGACGCATTAGGTGGAACCGTAGATTATCTTCTCACTTATTCTTGGACATCTTCTATAAATTGGGACGATAGCCAAATATCCATAGACGAGTCGCCTGATTTTAGCAGGATGGACTTTAAGGTTACGTACACAAATAACGAAGAAGATCTGGAAATCATGGCTTTTGTTAATAACGTCCAAGATACAATTGGTGTTAGAAACATGTGGCGTCAAGGAGAGGATCAAGGATATCAAAGATCTTTAACTCCAACCCTTCCACGTATGGCAGGTATAGGCTTCACTTATAAATTTAGTAAATAAATAAGTAGAGCAAAAAGAAACCTGCCTTAGGGCAGGTTTTTTTTATCCTTTATTTTCTTCTAGCGCGTACCCTAGGACATGCTTATCTAACGCTTCCAATATTCACTTAGATATATGTGGCGAGATAATTATAGGTATTTTGTTTTTATATGGTCCAAGGATTTCTTCAACGAACTAACCATGAGATCAATATCATCATCATTGATAATGAAGGCAGGTCCTAGACAAATTATGTCTCTGTACTCTCCCGTACCTCCTGGGTAAAAGAAAACTCCATTTTCTAAGCCTTTACCGACTATTTTATTTGTAATTTTTTCCTTCTCATCAAAACTTACTAGGCCCTCTTTCTCTTTAACTATTTCAACTCCAATGAGCAGACCCTTTCCTCTTATCTCAGCTACCAGTGGATGTTGGCCTAATTCAGAGATTAGGTTTTGTTTTAACTGATCACCTAACGGATTAACTTTTTCGCATAAATTTTCTCTTCGTAGGATTTTTAATACAGAAGAA
>CAXFFS010000031.1:0-15330 GCA_964002385.1 uncultured Gammaproteobacteria bacterium
AGGCTTAACATCATTTAAAGACGCATATCGACTTTCTGATTTAGAAATTATTTTTTGAGCGACAACTAAGACATTTCCGTTACTTAAAGAAATTTTGTTTCTTTTTATGGCTGAAAGAATAATTTCGACTAAATCATCTCCCTCTTCAATTAAAGGGATACCTTCAAGAGCAATTAGTTCAAGTTTCTTCAATCTTTAATCTTTTAAACCTGTAACTTTAATTCCTGAATGGGAGATAGAGTGATGCTTATTAATACTTATCAAAACAGAAGTCATGGCTTCCACTGCTGCAGAATTAGCTAACATCCCAGCATGCCAACCCTTCATTCCAATAGAGTTTATTAAACCTATGACTTCTTCCCTTGATTCTTTTTTATCTCCACAAACCAAAACATCGCAATCGATTTTATAGTCGCTTTGTAACAGTTCAGCCGAGATATTTTGAAATGCTGACACAACCCTTACTTCATCACCTAAAATATTTTGCGATATTTGAGCTGCCGAACCTGCTTCAGGTAATTGGACTGTGGCTACTTTAGGGGGTATTAAAGGAACAGTTGTATCTATAAATAACTTCCCTCTTATTTCTAATTTACATTCCTCAACAATACTTCTCTGATATGCAAATGGCACCGTTAGAATTACTATCTCTCCTTGAAAAGCAGCATCTTTATTTATCATACCTTCTACATTTGAGCCTAAAGATTGTTCAGCTCGTTTTGCTTTTTCTAAAGTTCTAGAGCCTATTATTACCTTATATCCAGAATTTAAAAGTCTAGAAGCAAGTCCCGTTCCAAGATCTCCTGTTCCTCCCAAAAGGGAAATTATCTTTTTTACAGCCACAGTAACTATTCTATTTACTGGCTACAGAACCACCATCACAGGCTATGGTCTGGCCTACTGTATATTCACTTGCTCTTGAACATAAAAATATTGCTAATCCAGCAATATCTTCCATGTCTCCTACTCTTCCGCTTGGATTTCCTTCACCCACTGTGGTCCAATCAACATCTGTTTCACCTCCAAATCCAACACCCGTACTTAACATCCAAGTTGGAAAAGGACCCGGTGCTATAGCATTTACAATAATTTTTTCTTTAATTAAGTTGGCAGCTAATATTCTGGTCAGGTGATGTAGTGCTGCCTTTGATGGTCCGTAAGCATAATTTTCAAATGCGCCTGCAGTTAATCCATCAATGGAACCGATATTTACTACTCTAGAGGGGTCACTGTTAGCGCCCTCTCTAAGTAAAGGTAATAGTTTCTGTGTTAAAAAGAAAACTCCTTTTAAATTTGTATCCATTACTTTATCCCAACCTTTTTCAGGATACTCATCCAATGGAGCTCCCCAAGCTGCTCCTGCATTATTTATTAAAATATCTAAATGAGATTCATTGTTACTTAATTCTGTTACCAAAGATTCAATCCCTTCTAAGTGTGAAAGGTCTGAGGGCAAAGAAATGCATTCGCCACCGTATTCATTTGAAAGTCTATCAGCAGTTGCATTGCAAATTTCTGCTTTTCTAGAGCTAATATAAACTTTAGCGCCGCTGGCTAAGAACCCTGCTGCTATCATTTCTCCTATCCCTCTAGAGCCTCCTGTAACAAGAGCCACTTTATCCTTAATTGAAAATAAATCCTTCATAATTTCTCCCTTGATAAATTTTTTAAAACCTCAATATATATAGTGTAGGTGCCTTAGGGGCCTACGTAAATTAAATAATAACTTGCTTAAATAAGGAGTAAAAAATGTTAAATACAACTTTTGATTCGATCTGGAGAGATATTTCTCCATTTGCTGTTGGGTTTGATAGAACTTTTGATTCTTTGGCACTACTTGCTAGTTCCAGAGCTAATGAAACTAACTATCCACCTTACAACATAAGAAAACTATCTGAAGATCAATATGCTATAGAACTAGCTGTTGCTGGTTTTGAAGAAAAAGATATGGATATTGAGTTAGTTGAAGAAACTCTAATAATCAAAGGCGATAGACCAAAAGAAGCTAATGAAGGGCTTCTTCATCAAGGTTTAGCAGCTAGAGATTTCATAAAGAAGTTTATTCTTTCTGACGATATGGTCATAAAAGGAGCGGCCTTATCAAACGGGATGCTCTATGTAGGGATAGAAAGAGTTATCCCTGATGAAAAGAAACCTAGAAAAATAAAACTTACTTCCAAAAGTAACCTTTTAGGATAAATTTCAACTAGATGGATGGAGATGAACTATTTTTCATCTCCTCTGTCTTTCTGACTAAATTCACGTGGTTTGTAATCACGCGGTTTGTATTCTCGTGGTCTTACTTCAAGTAATTTAAACATGAAATCTTTTAATAAATCTAGACCGTCATTAACTATTTTTTCTGATTTTATAGAAATTTCTTTAGTTCTTTTTTCTACACGATCCGCTACAGGATTTAATGATTCTTTATGTTCAATTTTGTCTGTCACAAAAAATTTCTTTTACCTATGGTTTCCTAAATAAAAGGGTCATCCTATCGCTTTCACCTATAGATTCATATTTATCTCTATCTACATCATCTAACCTTAAACGAGGAGGTAGTGTCCAAACACCTTTGGGGTGATCTTTTGTATCTTTAGGGTTAGCATTAATTTCTGATTTTGCTACTAACTCAAATCCTTGCTTAAGAGCTACTTCTATAGCATGTTCTTCTGTAACATACCCACTACTTTTCATTGTTTCAAAATCAGTCCCGGGTCTGGCTCTGTGCTCTACAACGCCAAAACTTCCTCCAGGTTTAAGAGCCTTAAAAGAATTTTTAAAAATAGAATCCATGTCAGCTCCTAACCAATTGTGTAAGTTTCTGAAAGTAACTATGACATCAACACTATTAGGTTCTGCTAAAGTAGAATTTAAATTAACTAGTTCCACTCTCCCATACATGGAGCTACTATTCATTTTCTTTTTAAATCCTTCGAGATAATAACTACCCTGAGCAGCTATAAGAGTGCCGGGATAGTGAATATAATTTGCTAATATCTCTGTGTACCACCCTCCTCCAGGGTTTAATTCAACTACGGTCATATCCGGTTCTATACCAAAAAAATTCAGTGTTTCATGCGGGTGTCTATAAACGTCTCTAGTAGCAAAAGCTGGTGTTCGATCACTGCTTGCAATAGATTCTTCTAGACTGTGTGCGGATAGTGTAGAAAAACCTGTAAGTAAAAATAATACTAAGAATAATAAATTAAGTTTACGCATGTGCTTCTCCTGTTGAGGCTTAGTTTAACAAGAGAGTGAGTTATGAAGAAATTAAATCGCAGTTCTTAAAAGTGCTGATATGACTCTTTCTAACTGTTCTAAAGTGCCGCACTCAAAGACCTTTGTACAGTACGCTGAATACGTATTCATAACAGAATCTCCTGTATTCCATCGGTACTTACCTTCTGGGTTTAACCAGAACACTTGCTTAGATCGTTGATAAACAGACTTTAAAAGTTCAGCTTTCTCTGGACCAAAGTTGTTTCTGGCGTCTCCTAATATTACAACGGTAGTTTTTTTGTCTATTTCATTTATACAGAGACTGACAAAATCAGAAAAAGCATGAGCATAATCTGTAGACCCTCCTCCATACTTAGAAAGTGCGGACTCTATAGAGTGTTCTAAATTACTACTTTTAAACTCATCAGTAACCTCACCAAGATGGGATGAGAAAACAAAAGCTCTAATCTTTGAAACTACTTCAGTTAGGCTAAATAGAAACATAAGCATAAAACGAGCGTAAGCTCCGACTGAACCACTTACATCACAAATAACTAATATCTTTGGTCTATCTACTTTTTTATAGGACCATCTGAGTTTAAATAAGATGCCTTGATTAACCCAGTTATCCTGGATTGTCTTTCTAATGTCTAACTTCCCTCTTCTAAAATTCTTTTTTCTTCTTGAGTGCATGTTGGCAAGTTTCTTAGCCATTTTTCTTACTAATGAATGAACTTCATGCAGGTAAGATCGATCAATTTGACCCATATTCATTGATTTAAATACTTGTTCTCTTAATTGTTCTCCAGTTACATCTCCATGCAGCAAAAACTGCTGTTGTACATAATCCGATACTCTTTCCCTAAGATGCGTAAGTTCATTTCTTAACTGTTGCTCTAGATCTGAAGGCATTCCATCTCTATTAATTTTTCCTAATACAAAAAGTTCTTCCTCGAGATTACCCACCCCCATGATGTCCAGTATTCTTCTAGAGAACACTGATCTTTGCGTAAAATATTTTATTTCTCTAATTTCTGCTTCTTCTCCAGCTTTTGAAATAGATAACTGCACATCAGAATAACTGTCTTCAAGAAGTTGATTAGCTAATTCTGAATTCGCATGTTGTTCAGAAGTTATGCTAGGTACCTCAGTAATTGCTGCTTCTTCAGAAGGTAATTTCTCTCTGAAGAAATCATTGAAACAGGTATCAAACTTTTCTTTTTCTTCAGGAGTTTTAGAAAGTGTTAAGGAAAGAGTGTTTTTTAATAATTCTCTATTTTCGTAACCTACTTTTTCTAAAACTTCCGTAGCATCTAAAGTTTCAGCAGGTGAAACTCTAATATTTATATTTCTGAGAGCTTTAACAAAATCGGTTAAAACGCGCTCCATAAGCCTCTAGCCATCAGAAGCCATCACTAAACGAGGCACTTCTTTTTGAACTACATCAATGTCTTGTTGATGTTTTAAAAGAACATTCAAAGTGCTCTTAGCCAGGTCTTGATTTAACTCATCAGCGTTAAGAATTATGAGTGTTCTTGCCCAGTCAATAGTTTCACTTATTGCCGGAAGTTTTTTTAAGTCTAATTCTCTTAACCCTTGTACAAAATCCACCAACTGAACCTGTAGTTTTTTACTTACTTCAGGCACTCTGGCTCTGATTATCTCTCTTTCTAATTTTGCATCAGGGAAAGGTATGTATAAATGCAAACACCTTCTTTTAAGAGCATCTCCAATTTCTCTACTATTATTACTCGTCAAAATCACTAAAGGCTTTACTACAGCTTTTCTAACTCCTAATTCTGGAATTGAGACTTGAAATTCAGAAAGTATTTCTAGTAAAAGTGCTTCAAATTCTTCATCGGCTTTATCTACTTCATCTATCAATAGAACATTTCCTTCACTAGAGGTTAAAGATTGCAATAATGGTCTGGATTCAAGAAATTGCTCCGAAAAGAAAATGTCTTCAAATTTGGATAATCTATCAAGAGACTCCTTAAGACCTTTAGCTCCTTCAAGAACTTCTGACATTTGTTCTTTCAAGATTTGAGTGTAAAGTAGTTGCTTCCCATACCTCCATTCATAGAGAGCTTTTGTTTCATCCAGGCCTTCATAACACTGCAGTCTTAAAAGCTCTTTTTCATAGTAAAGAGCTGCTGTATTTGCCAGCTCTGTTTTACCTACTCCTGGTGGTCCTTCTATTAGAATAGGTTTTTCTAATTCATTGGCTAGATACACTGCGGTTGATATTTGTTCGCTACAAATGTACTGATGTTTTGCAAAACCTTTAGTAATATCCTCTATTGTTTTAGCCGGTCCCTTGCTCATCTAATAACTCCTATTTTTTTAAAAGCTTCTTTACTTCTTCAACAAAGATTATTGGTTCGTCTATAAATAAATGGTGCATAGCTCCAGGAATACCAACAACAGACTCCTCAGCTAAATTTCCTACATATGTTGTGTATTCTAAAATCTCTTGAGAAAAAATCTGGCTCATTAAACCATATACTAAATAAATAGGACATTTAAGGCTCATAAAAATGTCTGTTAAATCTTCGTATGTATAAGTCCTCATAATCATTCCATCAGATTTCAATATCCATCCTTGATCAGTCTGTTTAAAAGAATTAACAGCTATATGTTTTAACAGGTAATCATTATTACAAGGTTGTGGAGGTATCAATCTAAAACTTTCAACAGCAGATTCTAGGTCATCATAGACAAAGTCACTTCTAACCATGGATCCCCGGCCTGAAAAGGACCTAGCTTTATCGGGCGGTACGACAATTATAGAATCCAAAAGAAATAACGATTTAAATAAATCAGGGTACATTGAAGCTGTCTTAACTGAAATTGGACCCGCCATACTATGAGCTAAAAAATCTGCTGAATTCCAATTCATGTCATTACAAACTGTTTTTATTTCTTCTGCATATAATGTTTGTGAGTATATTTTACGATGGTCACTATCACCCATACCTGACAAATCTATTGCCACAACACAATAATCTTCTAAAAAGCTTGGAGCTATAAAATCCCACCAATGTGCATGAGCACTGTAACCATGTATCAAGAAAAGACCTGGCTTGCTTGTATCTCCCCAAACAAGATAGTGAATTTTTAAACCATCTAAGTAGACTGATTTTGATTCAGGAGTCTCTTTTATGGTTTCTTCAAACCAATCTACTGAAATTGACATGTTTGGTTAGTTTAAGCTATGGATGCCCTGTTTTATTGTTTCAATTATTAATTTTATCTGTTCTTCTTCTACTATCAGTGCAGGCGAAAGAACTATAAATTCTCCTGAGAACCTAACTAAAACATTATTTTCATAACAGTATTTAAACACCTTAGACGCAACTTCAACTGCAGTTCTGTTGTCTTCTGATCCAAAGTGAATTGCCCCCATAAGACCTAAATTCCTAATATCTATAATAAATTTTTCTCCTTTTAAGCTGTGTAAATTTTCTTCAAATATTGGCTCCATGGTCAGAGCACGATCAAATAGATTTTCATTCTCATAAACCTCTAGGGTAGCCAGCCCAGCAGCAGCTGCTACTGGATGGCCTGAATAAGTATATCCATGGAAAAGTTCTATTAAGGAATCAGAATTGTTTACGATTTCATCATAAATTTCAGTTTTAAAAGCTGTGGCACTCATAGGTATTGCAGCACCAGTTAAGCCTTTAGCCATAGTTATAATATCTGGACAAACATTAAATCTATTTGCAGCGAAAGAGTTACCCAATCTACCAAAACCAGTTATAACTTCATCAAAGATAAGCAAAATACCATGTTTATCACATATTTCTCTTATACGTTCCAAGTACCCTTCTGGAGGAACTATGACACCACCAGAACCAATTACTGGTTCAATAATAACACCAGCTATCGTGGATGCATCTTGTAGGGTTAGTATAGATTCTAGTTCTTCAGCTAAATGTAAACCCCATGTTGGTTGTCCTTTAGAGAAAGCCATTTCTTTTGGATCCCAGGTATGCGGTAGATGATCAGTACCAGATAGCAGTGCACCAAAAGATTTTCTGTTAGTAGGAATGCCTCCTACTGAGGTTCCACCCACATTAACACCGTGATATCCCTTTTCTCTACTGATGAACCTGCTCCTCTGACCTTCTCCTCGACTCACATGATAAGCAACTGCAACTTTCAAAGCGGTGTCTACAGCTTCAGATCCTGAATTACCAAAAAATATTCTGTCCAGACCTTCCGGTGTTAATTGTGAAATTTTTTCTGCTAATTCAAAAGCCTTTGGATGAGACATATTAAAAGCCGTAGCATAATCCATAGTGGCAATTTGATCTTGCACTGCCTTAACAATGTGAGGATGACAATGACCGGCATTACAACACCACATTCCAGCTATGCCATCAAGAATTTTTTTATCGTCATCTGATGTGTAATACATACCATCAGCTTCAACAAGTAGTCTAGGTTCAGCTTTAAATGATCTATTAGCTGTAAATGGTATCCAAAAATTATCTAAGTTAAGGGTATTTTCTTGTTTCATAAGTTTATTATAGTCATTCAATTTTCTAATAAGTAGCCAACAACTACTTATCCAACTGATTTTTAGTTAAAAAGATACAAAATAAAGACAGGCATATTGAAACCAATAAATAAGGTAGTAAATTGGGGAAAGAGAGATTGGTTAATATCAAACCAAAAAAAATGGGTGCTGACGCTTGTGATAGTAAAGTAGAAGCATTTAGCCAAGAAGCTAGTTTACCATCAGGACTTAAGCGGGCTGCGGCAGCTAAAACAAATATGACCGTGACCATGTAAGCAAAGTTCCATGTAATATTACCAACCAGGTAAGAACTAAAGTTCATACTCTTCAAAATATAAATTAGGCTAATAATGATTATTATTAAACAAATAATAATCGGTCTTTTTCTACCAAATCGATCACCTAAAAACCAAACTAAGACAGGAGCTAGCACACCTACTAATAAAGAATAAGCAATAACTTTTCCTATTTCATATTGTGAAATTCCAATTTCAACTCCCAATCTTTCTACAAATGCCCACATCCCACCTGAGGGTATAGCAAAGAAAATCACACCTAGAATGATTATTAAGAACAGCTTATTTTTACTTGGGTTACTCTTTCCAGGTTGTTGATTTATATCACTGTCTAATTTTGTTTTAGCAAACAATGTTAAAGGAAAGATAATTAAAAAAGTAAAGCCAAAGGTTTTAAATAGTGAGCTATACCCTCCCTCTTCTGCCACTATTCCAGCTAAAAATAGGAAACAAGCTCCTGTAATACTTACCAAGAAGGTAAAGGCAGCATAAGATCTTTCAGGGTTATCTGAAGCCGATAAAACTCTATGTCCTGTTGCTATAAGAAGTCCGCTACCAACACCAGAAACTGCTCTGACTAATCTAAGTATTTCAATCTCATTAATGAAAGCACAAATAAAATAACCTGAAATAACTGCGAAAGAACCAACAATTGAAGAAATACTAATGTTAATTTTATTTACTAATGAACCAAAAAAAATGGCACTTAAAGACATAGCAATTAACTCTGTTGAGACAACAGAACCAGTAGTTTGTTTGTTTAAATTAAAGCCATCTTCAAGAGTTCCTACAATAAAAGGTAAAAGTGTTGCAGGTGAATTACCTATAACAAGCAAAGCCACTCCACCCATTATGGCAAGGTTAGATCTGTAGTTAATTTTTTTCTCTCTCTAACTGTATATAATCTTTAACTAAAGCATCTAATTCATTTAGAGGAATGGCTCCTTCTCCCAGGACTACATCATGAAATTTTCTCACATCAAATTGATTACCTAGTTCCTCTTGTGCTTTTCTTTTGAGGGCTAGAAATTTCATCTGTCCAATCTTATAAGCGAGAGCTTGTCCTGGCATGACGATGTACCTGTCTATTTCATTAATTATATCTAATTCAGACTTACCTGCATTTTCAAGAAAATAGTCAATGGCCTCTTGGCGTTCCCATTCAAAATAATGCATACCTGTATCTACTACTAAACGAACTGCTCTCCACATGTCATAGGTCAATTGACCAAACTTTGAATAAGGGTCTTTATAAAGACCTAATTCATAACCCAAACTTTCACTGTATAAGCCCCATCCTTCTACAAACGCAGTGTATGGACTTACTCTTCTGAACATTGGCATATCTTCCTTTTCAAGAGCAAGAGAAATTTGAAGGTGATGGCCTGGAACTGCCTCATGAACAGATAATACTTCCATCTCAAATTTAGGTCTGGTTTCAGGTTTATAAAGATTTACATAATAATATCCGGGCCTTAAGCCACCAGGAGCTGGCGGCATGTAATAAGCAGTAGTTGTATCTGGTGCAGACTCAATTGGAATAGGTCTTAATCCGTAAGGTGTTCTAGGTAACTTTCCAAACAATGATACTAATTCAGGGTCTATTCTTTTTGAAACAGCTAAGTATCCTTCAAATAATTCTTCTGGATTATCGTAATAAAATCTTTTATCTTCTCTCAAAAATTTTAAAAACTCTTTATAGGTGCCCTGGAAATTTACTTCTCTCATTACCTCTTTCATTTCTTTAAGAATTCTAGATACTTCTTTTAATCCAATATTGTGTATTTCTTCTGGAGTCAAGTCTGTAGTGGTAAAAGATTTAGCCAGGTATCTATAAAGTTCTCTGCCTTTAGGAGAGTCATATAAACCAACAGTTAGTCTAGTTTGGGGTAAGTATTCTTTTTGGAAAAACTCTTCCAGCAAAACGTAAGAAGGAATTATTACTTCTTTTATAGTTTGTCTTGCTTCCTTCCTTAGGGCTAATTGATCTTTCAGAGAAATAGATGAAGGGAGTTCTTTAAAAACTTGATAGTAAGGATTGTTTTCTATGTCATTTTTACTTTGGATCTTAATCTGTCTATGGACCCTTTCCATTAATATTCTCGGAGCCTTATAGTTTTTTGTTAACCCTAATTTTGCTAACAAAATCGTTTGTTCAATTCTTTTATCTAAATTTTTAAGACGTTCCAGCCAGTATCTGTAATCCTCAAGTGTTTTAAGAGGAAGGCTTTCAACGTCTTCATGGGCTAGCTGAACCCCACCACGATGATTAAAGGGTAATAAATGTCGATTGTATTTAGCACTTTCTAAATCATTTTCAGTCAGTTGACTAAATAAGCGTAAATTTAATTGGTTGGCTTTAGTGAGATTGCTTGGATTAAATGACTTAAGTTTATTAAGGGTATCTGTAACACGTAAATTTCTTGATTCAATGGCTTTAAGTGAATCGTCCCTCCACAGAGTTTCATACCCTTTAACTCCCATTGCAGTTGCATATACAGGACTTTGCGAGAGTTCATATTGCCACTCATTATTTAGAAAAGATAAGAATCTTTTATTTTCATCTATACTGCTAGAAGCTGAAAGCAAAATAAATGCAAAGAAAAGTATTGAGCTTTGTATTAAAGTTTTCATAGTTATTTTTAGATTTGTAAAATTAAGTCTACAGTTTTTAGAAAGATTTTTCTGTGATGAATATTGAACAATTAATTCCAAATAAACCAAAACAAAAAAGAAGCTTAGAAAGGTACGAAAAGATTCTGGATACTGTAGAAAAGATTCTTTTAAGAGACGGTGTTCACGCCGTAAGCATTCAAGAAGTTTCAAAGGTTGCTAGCATGAAAAGACCAACTCTTTATAAGCTCTTTCCAAGTAATGAAGCTCTTTTTCATGGTCTATCTGAGAGGCATATGGAGAATTTTAATAGCTTATATAGAAAGAATACTGAGACTTCAGTAATTAAAGAAGTTGAATGGTACTTCAATTTATTTATTGATCTTGTAAGTATCTACCTTAACCAAAACAAAGCTTGCGCAGCCCTTTTCTTCTATCTAGATTCTTTCCCAACTTACAAAGGTACAAGCCTACAAAATAAAAGATTCTTAGCCACTACAGTTTTTGAAATTCTTTCTAAGAAAAATATTAAAATATCAGTGGATAGAGTTTATATAGCTTCTCAATTGTGTTTATCTACACTAGCTATTAGTTTTAATGAAGAGAATTTCATAAGTCCAAGATATGTTACTGAAGGGAAGAAGGCTGTTAATGCTTATTTAGCTACTAATTAGTGGCAAACAACAATCTTTAACATTATTTGAAGGATTATTAACTATCGTAGAAACCTGATGGAATTCGATCTTCTCTGAGATTGAAAGATCATAAACATCATCTTCATCTCCCTTTATCCATTGATCGTAAGCAGTTTTATCAAGTATTGCAGGCATTCTTGAATGTATTGATTGTAAATTAACTGAAGCCTCGAGGGTTACTATTGCGCATCCCATTTCTCCCCTATAACCGCCATAGATTCCTGCAAAACAAAAATTACTTTCCTCCAGATAATGAAAGTAAGGAATTTTTTTGCCTTCTTCTTGTTTCCATTCATACCACCCATCGGCTGGTATTAGACATCTACTAGAATTACGAAAAGATGGTTTCTTCCAGAGAGACTCGCCTCTAGCATTAATTAAATTAAAAGGTTTTTTTGCCCAATAAGGCGTAAAACCCCAATTTATAAACTGTGCATGATCAGTAACAGTAAGGATTTTAGTGCCAGGACAAATATTGTACTGTGGCTCTAAAGTTTCTATTTGAAATTGTCTTTTAACCGGCTCAGGATTTCTAATAGCAAACCTACCACACATACAATCAAAAACTATTCAATAATTGATCTAGCCTACCAGAAATCTTCAGCGAAGGTTCTTTTTGAAAATTTAACTGGCTAATCTCTTTAATTTTATTACTTAACCTTTGTGATCTTGCTTCAAGTGCATATTCAAAGTCACTATTGATTAAAACCTCTCCTTCTAAAACACCGGATGGTATTGATTCAAAAACTAGTTCTAGTTGATCTTTTGTACACTTCATATTAATGGCTATGTCTAAATTTCTTGAGAATAAACCAAACATATCAACTATCTGTCCAGTGCCCTCACCCTTAGCTCTAATGCATCCTTTTGGATTAAAAGAAAGATAAGCAATATATGCTTCAATGTTAGAAATATTTTGAGAGATAGGTTTTCCTGATTGGATCTTTATCTGAGGGTTGGCAGTTAAAGATAAATCTTGTATAAAAATTTCGCGTAAAAAAGTTAATCCTAAAATACCATTAAAATTCAATTCTGGTCCAGATAAAGAAATATCAAATTGAAATTTACCTTTGAATAAAGAAAAGGGAGAGAAATTGAGATCTATATTTCCAATAAGCCTTCCATCTATTACAATTTCATTAAGCTGACTTTTCCACCAAAACCCTTCTATTGAAGTTGTACTAATTTGATTTTTATCATCGAGGAGACTTACAAGGCCTCTCATTGGAAAACTTAAAACAAGCAAAAGAAAGAATGTAATAAAAATTAGTATGGTAAATCTAATCTTCATTTAAAGAATTTTTAAGACTAACTGTGCCCTTACTCCTGAAACAGAACCTCTAGATGTATTTATTCTTACGGATGCTTTGCTTACTACAATGCCTTTTTTTAGCTCAAGTTCCCTAAGCCATTCGTATAGCCCAACAAACTCTGTTTGATTAATAGAGACCATTATTTCACCCTCTTCAGTGGGCTGGATTTTATCTATAGTCAAATTAAAACTTCTAGCTAAAGAGCTAACAGTAGAGCTTAAATTACTAGAATCTGTTTTGTTTTCACTCTGGTATTGAGACTTCAAACTCAGAGATTTCTGTACGTCTAGAAATAATTTTTGATTTTGGTTATAACTTAAGAAAGATTTTTCTTTTTTATCTTGAAGTGAAGAATTTATAAAAAATAATAAAAACATTGAGGCTAAAGCTACCCCTAGAACTACTAACTGTTGTTCCCTTCTTGTTAGAGTATTAAAAGTTTTCTTCATGATTTTTTTATAAGAATCTCGCTTAATATAGAATTACCTACTCTTTTTGATGAGCCAATATCTACTGAATAACCTCCTTGAATGAATGTCGATTTAACTGCCTCAAGATCTTCGAATTGTGAGCACTGTATCTCTACTATGAATTGATTACGGCCAAGATCATAATTTATTGAAAAAAGTGAGACTCTTTCATTATTAAAAATAACTTGAGTTAAATTTTGGACCGTTATCAAGAAAGGTTCACTTTCTGAAAAATCTACATTTCTGAGCTTTCTTTTTAATTGTTTACTAATATCTTCTCCTTTAGATTCTTCTGGAAATGAAGAGTAATAAAGAGATTCAGATTGCCTTAGAAGTTCTGATGCTGAAGAGTTATTTTGATATATATCAAAAATAGTCTGAATAAAATAAAGCCCGATCACCAAGGAGATAGCTACTAAAGCATATTTCCATTTGTAAATATTTTCCATCCAATCTACTCGAGGAGCGTATTGATTTTGTAATATATTTAAATTCTGTTTTAAATGAGGAAGAGCTTTTTCTAAGAAGTCTAGTTCTCCTTCCACATAATCAATAATCACATCACTTTGAATATATTTATCCCAGTTAATTTCTTCTGTTTCTGTACTTTGAAAAACCTTTAACGAGGAGCAATTAAAATCCTCTAGGCTTTTCTTCAGAATACTTAATACTGTCTCTGTTTCAGAACACCAGCCCCATTCCGAACCAAAACTTAATATTGATAACTCATTAAAAATAATTAAAAAGCCTTCCGAAGCTTCAACTTCAAAACTTACGTCAAGTAAGCTTAGTGAATTTGCGTTAATAGCTAACTCATTAAAGCCATTAACTTCTTGGTCCATGATAGTTTTTGGAACTAGTGAAATACTCACTTCACCTTGTTCATTTCTATTGGAAGAAACAAAGTGATAGTCTTTTATTGGTCTTAAAATATTATCTTCTAATAAATAAGGAATAGATTCTAAAATCTGAGATTTTGTAGCTGGAGGTACTTCAAGCCTTTTATTAGAAAACAATGGAGAAAAGATGAAACCCTCTACTAAACGAACCTTCTTATCAGAAATATCTAGTAAATTCTTTGTTTGTCCTCTTTCAACCACCAATCCAGACTCATTAGTAATCAACCAAAAGTAGGTCTTGATTTGATGATTAAGAAGAAAGGTAAGCTTATCCATCAAAAGACTCCTTGACTTCTTTTAACCACACTAACCCTGCCTGAATCTAGAATCTGAAAATAAGAATTAAGCACAAACGGATATTCAAAATTCTTTACTCTTATAGTTAACTGATAAAAGTCTGAGTTGAATTTGATACTGTTAATAGCTGAGTTAGATAAACTTATATTAGAGAGTTCAGGATGTGAAAGAAGTTCTTCTCTATCAGCAAAACCTGATAAAGGTCTATCTGAAAGTATATTAGCCGCTGAAACTAAAGACAGACTTTCTCCGAAAAGCATAACCAAAATCTCTGGTTGGCTTTTCTTAATAGCATTTACATTAATAAAATTAGATCCAGTTTGAGGTAAGGCACAGATGTAAGGTAAGAGTAATTCTAAAGTTTCAGCATCATAATTTTTAATATTAATTAATTCATTAACATGAAAAATAGATTGATTAGCACTTTGATAGGGAGATTCCAGTCTAGTATAAAAATCATCTTCAGCGCCACTAACATCTTCTGTAAAATCATTAGAGTCAATCCAGTCAACGAGACTGTAAATTAGCTTGTCTTGTCTTAAGTCTTCTACTCTAAGGACTCTTAATAAATTTCTGAATCGATCTATTCCTGCTTGGTTTACTATCAATTGATTATCACCGGAAACATATACCAATCCATTTAAATTAAAACACGTAGTTAAATCTTTTATAGACCCTTCTATCTGCCCTCCTTCAATTTCTACTATTATTGTTGGAATGTTCTCATCCGAAATCATCACAGTTGATAAATTTCTTTCTCGATTCATTTCTTGTATAAAACTAGATGCCTTAGATTCAAGGCCAATTGCATACCAAAAGGATTGTTGTTTAAATGAAATATCAGAAGATTCCTTAATATTGTAGTGGATTCTGTCAACAGAAGTAACACCTAAAACAGTTACGATAGCAACTACTAAAAGAACTAGAACTAAGGCTGTTCCTCCCTCTTTTTTATTCATAAAACCTCGCCTGATGGCAGCATATACAATCTAGTAATTTG
>CAXFFS010000032.1:0-13836 GCA_964002385.1 uncultured Gammaproteobacteria bacterium
AAACTTATTGGCGCATTACTAATAACAAAAAAAGTTAAATATAGGAAATAAGACAATAGAATTAGTGAACTTATTCTTACTGCCAAAAAGTCATTTGTCCCGGACCCAAATATTCCCTTCATGTTAAATAAAAAATTTAATAAATAAGAAGACTGCAATAAACAGAAAAATTAAATTGAAGCTCCAAGAAATCAAAGTACCTGACTTAAGCTCTTCTCCTATTCCAAAGGCATCAGACATTAGTTTCTTTACCCCTAATAGAGAGTGATAAAGAAGGCCAACTAAAAATGAGTAAAATATTAATTTCAATACAAATAGATTATCTAAATCTTTCACTAGAGCTTCAAACTCTTGTTCAGAAGATAATGACCTATCTAGCATCCATACCGAAACAAGAAAAATAGAAAATAAAGCAAATCCCGATATCCTATGAAGTATTGAAGATAACCCAATGATTGGTAGATCTGTTGCCAAAGGGTTTAAATAAACTGGACGATTGTCTTTTTCTTTCATCAGGCTTTCTAAGCTGTCATAGGCTGGGAACAGCGTAATTATAATTTGGCAATAAAGCGAATGCTATAAAGTTTTGCCTGCCACCAGACTTTTATTGATGTATGAAGCAATTAGGAAGACTAGAGCAAAGATAGGAAGAATGGCTAGGAAAGGAAGTGAAGGAGAAGATTCGTATAGAAAACCTCCTAAAAGTGGTCCTATAGAAAACCCCAATCCAGGAGCAATCATAGCTAAACCTACAGCAGCTCCCTGGCTCTCTGAATCAGCATTTAGAGAAGCTGCTGCTGTGTACCCTGGTGTTCCCAAGCCCATGCCTAGACCTATTATCGACATGCCAAGTACGTAAATGTTGAAATTAGCTGCATACACGGCCACTAATGTACCTAATATAAAGAAAGGGGTTGACCATTGAACAAGCTTAATAGGAGGAACTTTAATTTTTTGAACAATTGTTAGCTGAGCAACTATTGAGGTAAGAGCCATAAACCCTAAGGCTATACCTAGACTTTGTTGTGTTTCTAAAATCGAGAGAGAGAAAGTATCCTGTAAATAAAAAGCAGTAATGGATTGAATAATTGCAAAAGATGAAAAAATTAAAACCCCAGTTGAAATTAACATCAGATTAGATTTTTCAAAATTAAAACCTTTCCCCGAGCTGTTAGTTTCTTGTTTTACAAATGATTCTGGTAAATAAAAATAAACAAATACTAATGCCATCATCATAAGAAATGACATAAACAAAAGAGGAATTAGACGACCATATGGCTCTAATGAAGCTGGAAAAATGGCAGTGTTGGCTATAAGGAAAGCAATGAACGAAACTAAGACAGGTCCGAGAATAGTCCCTATGTTATTGGCCGCCCCAAATTGCCCCATACCAGCTGATCTATTTTCTTCTGTAGTAACGTCAGCAACTGTAGCCCCTGTTGCAGGTCTCATACCAGCACCCAGTGCAGAATTAATCACTCGTGCCAAAAGCATAAAGAAAATAAGAGCTGTAAAGGTGAAATAACCTATCAGTCCTAAATAAGCTATCCAGCAAAAAAGAAGGGTTGAAGTTATGTATCCGACCAAGCCAATTATAAGTACAAATTTTCTTCCTTTTTTATCACTCAACCTGCCCCAATAAGGAGTGAAAATAAGAAACATTAAAGCTGAGAAAGAAACTAAAGAAGTAATTAATTTAACACTAAAACCCAATTCTCTCCCTATTAAAGGCATGGTTTGCCAATAGACTGATTGACCCATGCTCACAAAAATCACAGTAGGAATTAATAGAGCTATTATTCTCTTATTTCTTTCTTCTGAACTAATAAGTTTCTACCTTTTTTCCTTATCAATACGTAACAAAAAAGCGTACTCCAAAGCCACTTCTTCTAAGCTTGAAAATCTACCGCTGACACCACTATGACCGGCAGAAAGATTTACTTTCATTAAGATCGGGTGCTTTGACTGATTAAATTCTCTTAATTTTGCAACGTATTTTGCGGGTTCGTAATATTGCACCTGAGAATCCCATAATCCTGCTGTGACCAGAATGCTTGGATACTCAAGATGGTCAATATTGTCATAGGGAGAATACTGCATAATGTATTCAAACTCATCCTTGTTCTCAGGGTTACCCCACTCATCATATTCTCCTGTGGTTAAAGGGATTGAAGGATCAGACATTGTTGTTATTACATCTACGAAAGGCACATTTGAAATCACGCCATTAAAAAGTTCAGGTTCCATATTAAGAACAGCACCAATTAAAAGACCTCCTGCACTCCCTCCTGCAGCGTAGACTCGTTCAGTATCTGCATAGCCTTGCTTTATAAGTCCTTTAGTTACATCAATAAAATCATAGAAAGTGTTTAATTTATTAAACATCTTTCCATCTTCATACCATTGCCTTCCTAGTTCCTGCCCTCCTCGAACATGAGCAATGGCAAAAACAAATCCCCTGTCTAAAAGAGACAACCTATTGGAATTAAATCCTGGATCTACTGAATATCCATAAGAGCCATAGCCGTAAACGAAAAGGGGATTTTTACCCTTTTTAAATTTATCTCTTTTATAAACTAAAGAAACAGGTACCTGAGTCCCATCTCTAGCCTTAATATTTTTCCTTTCGACTTTGTAAACACTAGGAGAAAACGTCCCCAAGACTTCTAGTTGTTTTAATAGCTTTCTACTGCCTGTCGCTAGGTCATAAGAATAAACACTATCCGGAGTTCGCATGCTTGTATAACCAAAATACATTTTCTTACTGTCATACTCGGGATTTGATGCAAAGTAAGTTGAATAAGTTGGATCATTAAATTTGACCTTCCTTTTGAACTGTCCTTTCCTGTCCATAATTCTAATTTGTCTTAATCCCTGCTCTCTCTCCAATAAGACTATGTTCAAAGGATAAGCCAGAAAAGACTGCAACAAGACATCCTCTCTATGGGGCACTAATTCTTTCCAATTAGTCTTGGTTGAAGAGTTCTTTAGACTCGTTTCCATGAGTCTAAAGTTTTTAGCTTTCCAATTAGTCAGTATAAGTAACCTTTCAGAGTCATCTTCGACCGAATAAAGATGGTCTTCTTCCCGAGCCAAAATTTTTATTGGCGAGCTCTCTGGAAAATTTGAGTCAATTAAAAGTGTTTCGGAACTGGTGGTTCTTGAAACATTTATTTCAATGTATTTCATGGAGCGAGAATTCCCAACCGATACGTGGAAAGTTGTATCTTTTTCTTCGTAAACCAATTGGTCTTCAGATTGCCTCTCTCCAAGTTTATGTCTGTAGACTTTAAAAGGAAGAAGGGTCTTCGGTGTTCTCAACACATAAAACAAATATTGACCATCAAGAGACCAAGCCATATCCCCCGAAGTATTTTTGATACTATCATTGAGAAATTTACCAGAGTTCAAGTCTTTTATCTTAATCTCATACTTTCTTCTTCCTGTGGTATCTTCGGCTAAAGCCATCAAATCTTCTGAAGGGGAAATGTTCCAATTCGACAAAGTATAGAATTCAGATTTTTCTGCCAATTTATTGACGTCTAAGATTATCTCTTCCTTCTTTGACTTAAGCTTCCTGCGAATATAGATAGCATGTTCATTCTCAGGCTCATACCTTCTGAAATATTCGTAGGATCCTAAGGGGATAGGAAAGGAGTCTTCTTTTTTAGGTATCCTTGAAGTTATTTCTTCGAAAAGCTGATCTCGCTTATCTACGCCTGTACCAAACCACTGTTCAAGAAATTTATTCTCTGATTTTAGATGATCTATTACTTCAGGGTTTTTTCTTGTGTCATCCCTCATCCAGTAATAATCATCAACTCTTATTACGCCATGCGACTCAAATTTTACTGCTTCTTTTTTTGGGTTAGGAGGATTCAATTCTTTCAAATCTCTTACTTGTAATTCATTAGAGCCAATAAAAAGAAAACAGACTAACAGAAAAAAGATAAATTTATTGTTATTGCTTCTCATTATTTTTTACTTCTTTTAATTATTCTTTTTCTTTTCTTTTTTTGCCTACCGCTTAATACGTTAGGTTTATCTTTATAAGGATTTTCACTTTCAAGAAAATCGATTATTAAAGGAGTAGATCTGAGTTTTAAGTGTTCTCTAAAATAATTTTCCATATATTTTTTATAAGATGAAGATAGTTTTTTCAAGTTTTTACCATGAATAAGAAATAAGGGGGGATTCTTTCCACCCTGATGAATATACCTCATCTTAGGCCTGAACCTCCCAATCAATGGAGGAGGTTGTTTTTTTATAGCTTCATTTAAAATTTTATTAAGAACAGAAGTACTAAAATCTTTGCTGGTTGCCAAGTAAGCTTCTTCAGCTAAATTCAATAATTTCTTTAGACCCTTGCCTTCTTTTGCTGAAATTAAACTAACCCCAACAAATTTTGCAAAGCTCAACCTTCTAAAAATATGATCAGTTAAGTTGGCTAATTCTTCTTTATTTAATAAATCAATTTTATTGGCAACAATGAGGACAGGCTTTCCTATTGAAAGTGCTAGACCTAGTAGATGCATATCCTGGTCAACTAAAGGTTCTACAGCATCTAATATATGAATGACTACATTGGACTTCTTAATTGCTTCAATTGATTGAGAAATTGAAAATTGTTCAACCTTACTCTTAGACACACTTTTTTTTCTAACTCCAGCTGTATCTATGAGAGTTATTTCTCTTTCTTTAATGGGTACTTCAATTGAATCCCTGGTAGTGCCAGATTCTGAGGACACTAACACTCTTTCAAACCCAGATAATTTGTTTATTAAAGTTGATTTTCCAACATTAGGTCGACCTAATATAGAAATCCTCAGGTCATTTCTTTTTTCTTGGATGGGTTCAGCTACTGGAGCTGTTTCTAGTAAATCTTTTTTTAAGGCATCTAAGCCCAAGTTATGGGCTGTAGAAACTACAACTTTATCTTTGAATCCTAACTGATCAAATTCAAAACTCTCTTCTAGATCTTTTGCGTTGTCTATTTTATTTACTATTAACCTAACTGGCTTGTTCGTTTTCCTTAACTTCTTAGCTATCTCCTCATCTAAAGGCATTAATCCATCCTTTCCATCAACCATAAAAAAGAGGATATCAGCCTCTTCAATTGCTAGATTTGTTTGCTTGATTACATCTTTACTGAGATCAGAAGAATCCTTTCCAATGCCCCCTGTGTCAATTAGTATGGCAGACGATTTAAGATCTCTTCCGTATTGCCTATCTCGAGTTAATCCTGAAAAATCAGCTACAAGCGCAGCTCTAGACCCGGTTAATATGTTAAATAAACTAGATTTACCTACATTAGGCCTTCCAACAATAGCTACTATACAAGACATGATTAGACCTGCTCTCCCATGAAAATTTGTAATTATAAAGATTTATTTTAGAGATAAGAAAAATAGCCTTCCCTTTTCATCGGTCACAGCCAACTTATCTCCTTCGGAAACAATTTCTAAAATTGGATTCTTGGATATCTGGGATCTGCCTAAAAAAGAACCGTCACCAGCATTTAAAATATGAACGTAGCCTTCAAAATCTCCTACAGCAATATTACCTCTAATATTTACTGGTGAAGTTAGGCCTCTCAATTTTAAACCCTCTTGTTGCCACAAAATTACTCCAGAAGATAAACCAAAAGCTTTCATAATGTCCTTATCATCTATGGCTACTACTCTAGATCTAGCCTCTACTAAATCCTTTGTGGTAGAGATCTTTTCTTGCCAGATTGGTCTACCTTGCTGCAAATCTATTGCAGTGATATGGCCTTGGTAAGAAGCTGCAACAAATAGATCATTTGCTACTACTACCTTCCCGTCTATATCTACAATTCTTTCTAACTCGGAAGCAGCTTCATTTATAGTAATTGGAAATTCTAACCTTACAGATCCAGATTCTGGATAAATCATTGCCACTGTACCATTTGCAAATCCAGTAAAAATAAAACCCTGTCTTAAGATAGGAGTAGAAGTACCTCGAAGGCTTAAGTTCGGCACAGAAACTTGGTGTATCCAGTTCTGCTCACCTGTTTCTAAATCAAATGCCGCCACACTGCCATCTGCCCCTTGAGCAACAACAACGCTTCCATTTGTAACTGGGGAAGAGAGTATTTCACTTGTTGCTTGAGCCCTCCATGTCTCCTGACCATTTTCTTGGTTCAAAATTACCACCTCACCATCCAAAGTAGCGTAAATAATCTTTCTAAAAGCAGACTCTATGCCTCCTGAAGCTTGATCATTTGTTTCTCTTTCCCATAGCTTTCTTCCAGTACTTTTCTCAAAGGCAAATAGCTCTCCTTCTGGATTTATGTAAAAAACTTTGTCTCCACTGATAGAAGGTAAAATTCTTCCTACTGGTTTATCCTTCCCCACTTTCACTTCCCAAACGCTACTTATGGTCACTTTCTTTGTAATTTCTTCTAAGACCGCAGGTAGTTCAATCTCATCCTCATCATCTCCCCAAAACTTCAACCAACTGAGAGAGGAACAACTGCTTAAAGTTACTAGTAATAAAAAAATTGTAAAAAGTTTTGTAATCCTATGCATATCAATTATCCAGGTTGGCTAATTTCATTTTTAATAAAGCTTGTATAGACTGGCTTTGAGTGGATTCCAGTGCCTTGAGATAGCTTAATTTAGCTTGAGAAAACTGACCTAGTTGCTCTTCTGCATCTCCTTTAACTTCATAAAGTGAACCATTCAAGGTTTGAGAGTGTTCAATTACCTCTATAGCCTTTTCAGGATTCTCATTTGCTATTAAAACTCTTGCTAGTCTTAAACGAGCAGTAACTTCAATTGGATCAAAATCTGAGCCCCATTTTGAATCGTGCCTATCTAAAATCCATCTTAGGTATTCTTCAGCTTTATTTAGATCGTTTTGATCCACAAAAATTTTAGCTAGATGAAAAGTTACTAAATCTGCATACAGGCTGTTAGGGTATTTTTGAACTATCTCTTCAGCCAACACCTTTTGATCTAACTCACTATCATTTAATGCATTTATAAAAGATTCGTACATGTCTGAAGAATCTTGTAACTTAGTTACTTTATTTTGAGACCAATATTCCCACCCTATAATTCCACCACCTAACAAAATCAACGAGAGCAAGAGCAGATACTTATAACTACCCCATAAGGAACTCAGAAATTCTGTGTTCTCTTCTTCGGTTGAAGAAAGCTTTACCATTTGATTATTACTATAGTTTTTTTAGTGTTTCTATAACTTGATCTAAACTAAGAGTTTCTTGAGATTCTTTTCCTCTCAGATTCTTAATTGAGATTGTATTATCCTTTAACTCTTCTTCACCCACAATCAAAGCTATCTTTGATCCTGACTTGTCAGCTCTTTTGAACTGAGAATTAGCACTGGTAGCTTGCAAGTTTACCTTCAAATTGAGAGAAGGAATCTCTTTCCTAATCTTCTCGGCATTTAGTAGAGCATAAGAAATCGACTCTGAAGTTAAGCAGATAAAATTACAATCTAAATTATTAGTGCTGGGGCCATTACCTTCTGAGTTTTCTTTTATTAAAAGAACTAGTCTTTCTAAACCGATAGAAAAACCAGTTGCAGGACACTGTTTCCCGCCTAACTGCTCCACAAGGCCATCATACCTTCCTCCTCCACATACTGTGTCTTGAGCTCCTAAGTCCTTCGTCTTCCATTCAAATACTGTTTTGTTGTAATAATCTAGTCCTCTTACAAGCCTATCGTTTACTTCAAAATCAATATTTGACTGAGTAAGTAAATCTTTTAATTTATTAAAATGGTCTTCAGAATCAGAATCAAGATGATCTAGTATTGAAGGCACATCAGCTAACAAACCTTTTATTGCTTCAGATTTTGAATCTAAAATTCTAAGAGGATTTTCTTTTAGTTGCCTTTGAGAATCTTTATCCAAATCACTTGAAAATTCTTTAAAGAACTCATGTAAAAGGCTTTTATATTTTTTTCTTGTTTCTGAATTACCCAAGCTATTAATTTCAAGATTGACGTTGTTTCTTATACCTAGATCAGTCCATAGACTTCTAGCCAGCATCATTAGTTCAGCATCAGCAGTAGGATGATCTATACCAAAAACTTCAGCGCTGGCCTGGTGAAATTGTCTGGACCTACCTTTCTGGGGTCTTTCATACCTAAACATTGGCCCCATATACCAAAGTCGTGGTGAATCAACCCTTAATAGATCATTTTCTATGCATGCTCTAACGCAGCCAGCTGTCCCTTCAGGCCTCAAAGAGATTCCGTCTCCGCCTCTATCTTCAAATGCGTACATTTCCTTTGAAACAATATCAGAGGAGTCTCCAACTGATCTTGCAAACAATTCTGTTTGTTCTACTATAGGAATCCTTATCTCTTCATAACCGTATGAGCTAAAGACTGAGCGAATACTTTTTTCCACAAGTTGCCATATTGCAACTTCTTTTGGAGTTACATCATTCATCCCTCTTATGGATTTGAATTTAGCCATTTCTTAATCTGATTTTGCGATAACAGTATCCTGATTATCTTTTTGTTTGTTAATTTTTTCTCTAATTAGAGATTCTAAATGATCCACCAAATTATCATTATCTATCTTATGATCAGGCTTACCATCTACATAAATTAAGTTTTTAGGTGAAGCACCAGTAACTCCGATTGAAACATGCTTAGATTCTCCAGGACCATTTACATAACATCCAATTACAGCTACATCTAAATCTTCAGAGACATCTTCTAGGCGGTTTTCTAGTTGATTCATAGTTCCTATGACATCAAAATTCATCCTCGAACAGCTAGGACATGCAATAAAGTTGATTCCTCTAGATCTTAGTTTCAGACTTTTGAGTATATCGAAACCCACCTTTATTTCGTTCTCAGGCTCGGAAGCTAAAGAAATCCTGATGGTATCTCCTATGCCATCAAGTAATAAGGATCCTAGACCTACCGCAGATTTAACCGTACCAGATCTAAAGCCCCCAGCCTCTGTGATACCTAAATGAAGAGGTTGTTCTATTAGTTTTGAAATCTTTCTATAACTTTCCATAGTAAGAAAAACATCTGAAGCTTTTATACTCAGTTTAAAATTCTGGAAGTTGAGAGACTCTAAAATTTCAACATGATTTAGGGCAGACTCAACTAATGCATCCGCTGTTGGTTCCCCATATTTCTTCTGTAACTTCTTTTCAAGAGAACCTGCATTAACTCCTATTCTAATGGGAACCCCATAATCCTTAGCAGCAGAAACTACTTCTTCAACTTTTTCTCTTTTTCCAATGTTTCCTGGATTAATTCTCAAGCAATCTGCTCCATTCTTAATTGCTCCTAATGCAAGTTTATGATCAAAATGTATATCAGCTATAAGGGGTAGTTGTGATTTTTTCTTTATCTTTTTAAAAGCTGCAAGAGAATCTTGATCAGGTACAGAAACCCTTACTAAGTCAGCTCCCGTTTCTTTAAGACTGTTAATTTGGGCTAGAGTAGACTTAACATCTCGAGTGTCAGTATTTGTCATACTTTGCACAGATATAGGTGCGCCACCGCCAATGGGAACGTTGCCAACCATTATTTGTTTAGATTTTCTTCTTTTAATTTGGCAAGGTAAATTCACTACATCTTCCTTTTGGTAAGACCAAACAACTTACATTAGTTTTAACATTTGTGGTAGAGGCAAGACTAATTTTTGCTCCATTGTAAAACAACTGTACTCTTTTGCTGTTTCCTATAATTAACTTAAACGGACCTGCCCCTTCAATATAAATTGAAGAGCCAGCTTTGGCTAACTGGTATTCTAATATCCTATCTTTGTCCATTATCTCAATCCAACAATCTCCAGAGAAATTCATCTCTATTGTGTTAATTGCCTTAATTAGCTGGTCATTTACTTTTTCAATTACAACACTTGAGGCTTCTTTATCAGTAGAAAGTTCTGAAATAGTTAGGTTTGGAGGAATTGTTGAAGAAGTTTGTTCAAAATTTACTTCCTTTTTAACTTCTAGACCAGGTAAGTTCTCTTTGGTATCAGGTATTTCCTCCTCTATGTAGGTACTAATTTCTTTATTCTCTGAAGTTTCAGAGTTTCTTTCAGGTACAAAAATAATTAATAAAGCAATAACTAAAAGAATACTTGCATATAAGAATAAAAACTTCTGTTTTCTGCCTTTCTTATTATCTTTTTTTAAAAGGCTCTTTTCTTGCTTTCTTTTATCTTTTAAATATCTTTCAAAAGCTGTTATTACTAGTTCTGGATCCAGATCTAATTTTTTTGCATAAGCTCTTAAGTATCCTCTTACATAAGCAGGTCCAGCCATGATAGAGAAGTTATTTTCCTCTAAAGCTTCTAGATATTTCTCAGGGATACCCAATTCAGAAGATAACTTTGTATATCTACGTCTTTTCTTCTTTCTTGCTTCTTTTAAAAGCTCTCCGGGGTAAATTCTTTTTTTCTCTTCGGTCATATACTCTCTTAACCTAATGCTCAGGAAAAAAGTAGGCAACCTCCCTTGCTGCTGACTCTAATGAATCTGAACCATGAACGGCATTGGCGTCAATTGCCTCTGCAAAATCATGTCTAATTGTTCCTGGTTCTGCTTTTTTTGGGTTTGTATTACCCATCAAGGATCGATATTTGGATATAGCATTTAGGCCCTCCAGAATTTGAACTTGCACTGGCCCTGAAGTCATGAATTCAATTAATGCTTCAAAAAAAGGTTTTCCTTTGTGTTCAACATAAAATCCTTCAGCCTGGTCTCTCGTAAGAAGTAGTTCTTTTTTTAAAACAATGTTTAATCCTGAATCTTCAATTCTTGAACATATGTCTTCAGCATATCCTTTTTTAACTGCGTCAGGTTTAATTATTGATAAAGTATTTTGCATCTATATTCCTTTAGTAAGAAGGTTTTGCGCGGCATTATACTTATTAAGTTGAAAAATAGTTAATCAAGTTCTTCTATCCAAGCCATTTGGATAGCTTCAAGAATTTTTTCATTAGACTTATTGTTTTCATCTTCAAAATTCTCTAATTCTGTAACCCATTTGTGTAGATCGGTAAAAAGAACATATCTAGGATCAACCTCAGGAAATTTTTCCATCAAGTCAATCGCTATATCATTTACATCTATCCACTTCATCACAAACTCAATTATTTTCTGAAACCATGTTTATGGTGTACTTTGGTAGTTCTATCTCTAAATCTTCTGTGCCAACTACTATTTGACAGCATAATCGGGATTCCGGCTCAAGACCCCAAGCTTTATCCAACATATCTTCCTCTGAATCTGAAGCATCTTCTAATGAATTAAAACCTTTTCTGACAACAACGTGACAAGTTGTACATGCACAAGAAAGCTCGCAAGCATGTTCAATTGGAATGTCATGGTCTAAGAGGGTTTCACAAAGATCTTCTCCTGGGGAGATTTCCAATTCCTTTCCTTCTGGACAAATTTCTTCGTGAGGATATAGCTTTACTTTTGTCATTTTTAAAAATAAAAAAGAAAAAGAAAAACTAATCTATTTCAAAGCTTTCACCGCAACCGCAGACAGCTTTCACATTTGGATTTAAAAATTTTACTTCTTCGTTTACGCCTTCAGAGACAAAATCTACGGTTGTACCTTTGAGATAAGTAAAAGACTGTGGATCTATACAAACCCTTAAGTCTTCGCAGTTAAATACTAAGTCTTCCTCCTGAGCTTCTGCAATAAAGTCCATGGTATAGGTATAACCAGAACAACCTGAAGCTTCTTCAACAGAAAACCTTATGCCCGCATCAGCCTCTTTTGATGAAAGACTATTTTTAAAGTGCTCGACAGCTGCACTCGATAGAGTGAAGCCATTCGGATCAAAAGACTCTGCTTGACCCATTTTTTTATATCTTGGTTTCGTAATCTTCTACAGCTTGTTTAATGCTGTCTTCAGCCAATACAGAACAATGAATTTTGATTGGGGGTAAATCCAATGCTTCTGCTATGTCAACATTCTTTATATTTTTAGCTTCTTCTAAAGTTTTGCCTTTCAGCATATCTACCAATTCACTAGAAGAGGCTATTGCAGACCCACAGCCGTAAGTTTTGAATTTTACATCTTTTATTACATGAGTATTGTCTTTAGACTCACATTTAATCTGAAGCCTCATAACATCGCCACATGCTGGGGCTCCTACCATTCCTGTTCCTACATCACCCTCAGATGGATCCCATCTTCCAACGCTATTTTTTTCAGGTTCTTTTAAAGTTTTCTCAAACTTATCAATTACTTTCTTACTGTATGCCATTATTTGTCTCCTTTAATTAATGTTGAACCCATTCTACTTTATCTAAATCCACTCCATCCTTAAACATGTCCCAAAGGGGTGAGAGTTCTCTTAGCTGCATAACCGATTCCTTTACTAGATTGATCGTATAATCAATCTCTTCTTCAGTTGTAAACCTTCCTATAGCAAACCTAATAGAACTGTGAGCCAATTCATCTTTTAAGCCTAAGGCTCGCAATACATATGAAGGTTCAAGACTAGCTGAGGTGCAAGCTGACCCTGAAGATACTGCCACATCCTTTAACGCCATGATTAAAGATTCACCTTCAACATGGTTGAAACTTACATTCAAAAACCCTGCAACCCTATCATCGATATGACCATTAAGATAAACCTCTTCTATGTCTTTTAGCCCTTCCCAAAACTTATCTCGTAAAGATTTAACCCTTAGATTGTCTGAGTCCATCTCTTCGTTAGCTAGCCTGAAAGCTTCTCCCATTCCAACTATTTGGTGGGTTGGAAGAGTACCTGATCTCATCCCTCTTTCATGACCACCCCCATGAATCATTGCTTCTAATCTTACTCTTGGCTTTCTTCTTACAAAGAGGGCACCAACACCCTTGGGTCCATAAGTCTTATGTGCAGAAAAAGACATTAGGTCAATTTTTAGAGAAGCCAAATCAATAGGCACCTTGCCTGTGCTTTGTGCTGCATCAACATGAAAAACTATTCCTTTTTCTCTGGTAATTTCGCCCAGCTCGGCTATATCGTTGATAACACCAATTTCATTATTAACATGCATTAATGAAACCAAAATTGTTTCATCCTTAATGTTTTTTATTAACTCTTCTGAAGTAATTATTCCTGAACTATCAGGATCTAAATAAGTCACTTCAAAACCCTCTCTTTCAAGTTGTCTACAGCTGTCTAGAACGGCTTTGTGCTCAATTTTAGAAGTAATAATATGGTTTCCTTTTTTTCTATAAAACCTAGCAGCCCCTTTAATGGCTAAATTATCAGATTCAGTAGCTCCAGAAGTCCAAATTATTTCTCTGTGATCGCAATTTACCAAAGAAGCTACATTTGCCCTTGCTTCTTCTACAGCTTTTTCAGCTTTCCAACCAAATTCATGAGATCTTGAAGCTGGATTACCATAATTGCCTTCCAAAGAAAGGCATTCTTGCATTTTAGTCACAACTCTTGGATCTGTAGGTGTGGTAGAAGCGTAATCAAGGTAAATTGGTAATTTCATTTCGTTCAACCTGTAACTATTAAATCTTTAAGCTTTCTGTCTAGAGAAGACCTTTTATTTGTAATTACATCTTCTAAAGATTTATTAATTAAGAAATTATCTACTTGGCTGTTCAATTCTGACCACAAATTATGTGCTAGACATCTAGTTCCAGCATGACAATCAGCAGTGCCTCCACATTGAGTTGCATCCATAGCACCCTCTACCGAAGCTACCACTTCCGAAACATTTATTTCTGAACTGTGTCGAGATAACCTGTATCCTCCAGTAGGTCCCCTGGCAGCCTCTACAATGCCTGCCTTTCTTAAGTTTCTAAATAATTGTTCCAGGTAAGAAATAGGCATATCTTGTCTA
>CAXFFS010000033.1:0-13754 GCA_964002385.1 uncultured Gammaproteobacteria bacterium
TTCTTCAGAATTATTATCTGGATCTGAGTCCTTACCTTGAATAGGGTTGTCCTCTCCCAACATCTGAACATAACCGCCCAATGGTAGTAAACCTATGGAGAATTCAGTTCCCCGCTTATCAAATCTACTTACTAGAGTCTTTCCAAAGCCTATCTTAAATCGAATTACATGAACTTTAAATTTTCTAGCTGCTAGAAAGTGCCCTAATTCATGAATTCCTATGATGACACCTAATAAAACAATAATAGATATAAGGTTTATAAGAATGCTGGACATGTTAACTTCTTAATTGGTGTATTCTAGTTAGAGCTGACTTCCTTGCCAAAGTATCGGCCTGAAAAATATTTTCTAATTCTTTGACAGTTTTTATAGGAATTGTATCCATTACAAATGAAATAATTTCGGTAATTTGTGAAAAATATATTTTTTTATCTAAGAAAGCTCTAACTGCCTCTTCATTTGCTGCATTTAATAATGAAGGAGATGTGCCCCCAGAGTCGAGAGAAGCTCTTGATATTCTAATACTCGGAAACTTCTTTAAATCTGGTTTGCAGAAATTTAATTGTTCTATTTTTTCCAAACTTAATCTTTGAGAATTAGATCTTATTCTCTCTGGAAAGCCCAATCCATAAGCGATTGGAATTTTCATGTCTGGAACAGACATTTGAGCAAGCAATGAGGCATCCTCAAATTCAACTAAAGAATGCACTATACCTTCTGGATGAACCAAAATATCTATCTTTTCTGAATCGATTTTGAATAGCCATTTTGCTTCAATTACTTCGAGTCCTTTATTCATCATGGTTGCTGAATCTACTGATATTTTTTTCCCCATTTTCCATACAGGATGCATTACCGCTTCTTCGGGGGTAATGTGAATAAACTCTTTCAGGTTCCGGTTTAAGAAGGGACCCCCAGATCCAGTAAGAATTATTTTTTTAACCCCCCCTGAGGTATCCTTTTTTCCTGACAGACATTGATGAATCGCACTATGTTCACTGTCAATTGGGAAAATAGTTGACTCGTTTAATTCAGCTAAGGTATTTAATAATTCTCCCGCTACTACATATGCTTCCTTATTGGCTAATAAGATCCTTTTGCCTGCTGAAACTGCTTTATGTATTGATTTTAAACCTGCTATACCAACAACACCTGCGACCACAATCTCAACATCGTTGGAAGCAATTGCATCTAAATAGTCCTTTTCATTAAGCAAAGAAGTTTTTAAGTTCTCGGAACTCAATCTTGAATTTAATTCCTTAGAGGAAGAATCATCATTTAAATAAACGTATTTGGGTTTAAACTTTTTAATTTGATTAAAGATCAAATCAACATTGGATCCAGCTGTTAATAAAGTTATTGAAAATACATCAGGATTAGCTTCAATTACATTAAGAGTAGAATTCCCTATTGATCCTGTAGATCCCAATATGGCAATCTTTTTCATGAACCCATACCCATCAAGAAAACTAGCACCACAAAACAAGGTGCCGCAGCTAAATGACTGTCTATCCTGTCCAAGATACCTCCGTGACCAGGAAGCAGATTAGAAGAATCTTTCACTCCTGCAACTCTTTTAAACAGGCTAGCTGCAGCATCTCCAAGAACTGAAAAAATGGAAACTAAAAAAATCAAAATAAAAAACTTAATAAAATTGTACTCAAAGAATAAAGCCAAGACAGGCATTACTAGCAAAGGGGTTCCAATTAGTGCAATTAAAAATCCTTCTAGAGTCTTATTTGGACTGATATTTGAGAGAAATTTTCTTTTGCCGTATTTCTTCCCTCCAAAATAAGCAAGGGTATCCGTTAAAGCCGCTAAAGTTATAAGCAAAACTAAAGTGTATCTGGAAGAAAAATCTAGACCCAAATTTCCCAGAAAATACCCTTCATAATTTAAAATTAAAAAAATTGAGGTCCAAAAAGGTATATGAATAAAGAAACCAGATAAAACCCAAAAATATTTATTTTGAAGAATATTTTTATTGTGTGGAAAACCTAAGATTAAAAAACCGATAGCTAGCCATGCCAGTACTCCTATAGAGCTAAAGGATAATTTGAAACCAATTCCAAAACTCAAATAAACAAAAGCAAAAAATAAAATTAAGCTTATAGCTATAGCAACTTCAGAAGAGAACCTTAATTTATAAAATTCCCATGCTGATAAACTGACAATAAAACTTAAAAGTAAGGTAAGGACATTTAGGGGAAGAAATAAAAAAGATAAAACAATTATTAGAGCTAATGTTATTCCTGTAAGTAATCTAGTTTTATTCATTTTTACTTGTTGTTGAAGTTTGATTTATCACCAAAACGTCTTTGCCTGTTTGAATATTCATCTAAAGCCTTTTGGAATTGTATAGAATCAAAATCAGGCCAAAAAATATCTGTAAAATAAAGTTCAGAATAAGCTAAATGCCAAAGTAAAAAATTACTGACTCGAAATTCTCCGCCTGTACGTATACAAAGGTCAGGATCAGAGAAAGGACCCAAAGAAGTAAATGAACTAACTAAGTTTTCATTTATTTCAATCTCTTGTTTTAACTCGCTAATCTTCCTAAAAGCCTGAATAATATCCCATCTGCCTCCATAGCTTGCTGCAATTACTAAATCAAGATTCTTATCTTTGTTACATAGAGTTAATTTTTCAGCTTTTTTTATTCTCTTCTGTAGATCTAAATCGAATTTAGACAAGTCTCCTATAAATGAAAGTTGGACTTTATTTTTAATTAGATTTGGTACCTGTTCTTCCAAAGCTTGAGCCAACAACCTTACTAAAAGACCCACTTCCTCATCAGACCTTCCCCAATTTTCACTGCTAAAAGCAAAAAGAGTTAAGGTCTGAAGTTTATTTTCAACTGCATACTCTACTGCTTCTCGTGCCCTTTCTACTCCCTTTTGATGACCTGAAACCCCTGGCAGATTTTTTGTCTTCGCCCATCTGTTGTTGCCGTCCATAATGATGGCTACATGAGAAGGTGGTTTTGGGCTATTTTCTGATTGCATGGACAATATATAGAAAACTAGAAATCAAGCAGATCCTTTTCCTTGGCTGACAAAGCTTCGTTAACTTTGCCTACAAACAGGTCAGTTAATTTCTGAATCTCTTCTTCTCCTTGTCTTTCTTCATCTTCAGAAATTTCTTTCTCTTTCAAAAATTCTTTAAGTTGGGAATTTCCTTCCCTTCTCACATTTCTTAATGAAACCTTAGCATTCTCTGCTTCCGATCTAGCTTTCTTAATAAATTCCTTCCTAGTTTCTTCAGTTAAATCAGGAAGAATTACTCTGATGGTATCACCTGAAGTTGCTGGATTGAGACCTAATTCTGACTCCATGATGGCTTTTTCTATGTCTTGAACAACAGCTTTTTCCCAAGGAATAACTGCTATGGTTTTAGCGTCCTCTACAGATATATTTGCTAATTGAGTTAATGGTGTGAGAGTGTCGTAATAATCAACCCTTATATCATCCAGTAAAGCAGGACTCGCTCTCCCTGTTCTTATTCTTTTGAAAGCTGCATCCAGAGAATGCAAGCTCTTTTCCATTCCAACTTTAGTGTCTTCTACTATTTCTTGAAGCATTGTTCTATGATTTTTTTATTTGAGACATGACTTCAGCTGCAAAGTCAGTTTCTTCTACTTCTATTCCTTCTCCTACTTCAAATCTTTTGAATTGGATCACTTGAGCATTATTTTCATCTAACAAAGACTTTATCTTTACTCCTGGATCTTTAACAAAATCTTGTTCTGTAAGACTTACTTCACTAAGAAATTTTTTTATTTTGCCTTCTACCATCTTAACTACAATATCTTTAGATTTGCCAGAATCTGCAGATTGGGCTTCAAAAATTTCTTTTTCTTTTTCTAAAATTTCTACAGGAATGTCGTTAGGAGAAATAGCTAAAGGATCAGTTGCAGCAATATGCATAGCAATATTCTTCGCTGCTTCATCATTGCCTCCTCTTAGAGAAGTAACGCCGGCTATTTTCTTATTCGAGTGTAAATATACACCAGTGTGATCAGCAGTATCATCACTCTGAAACATTCTTCTTACTACGATATTCTCTCCTAGTTTTTGGATTAACTTTTCTCTTTTATCTTGCAAGTCTCCTTTCATCAATTGTTCTACCTCATGAAAATCTCCAGAACAAAGAGTATTTAATACGTCATCTGAAAATTCCATGAATGATTCATCTTTAGCAACAAAATCAGTTTCACAATTAATTTCAACCATGAAAGCCTTAGAGTTACTTATTTCAACCCTTATAACACCATCGGCTGCAGACCTTCCTGCTTTCTTACTAGCTTTAATACCACTAGATTTTCTTAATTCTTCAATAGCCAAACTAATATCTCCTTTAGTTGTCACTAAAGCCTGTTTGCAGTCCATCATCCCCATCCCAGTCCTTTCTCTAAGCTCTTTTACGAGAGAAGCTGATATTTCACTCATTTAATTCTCCTTAGCTTCTTTAGAATCTTCAGCTTTTTGGTCTTCATCTGAAGCTTCTGCTTTTTCTTCACCTTGTTTAGATTCTTGGATTTTCTCAGATTCTTTAGATTCTTGAGTTTCTTCTACAGGTTTCTTTTCATCTGAAGCTTTTTGTTTTTCTTCTTTTTTAATTATTTTTGGTCCACTTTCATCTGAGGAAGGCTTGAGACCAGTTGCCAGTTTAGATCCTTCTATACATGCATCAGAAACTGCTCTGGTAAATAAAGAAATAGATCTTATAGCATCATCATTTCCCGGAACCAAGTAGTCGATACCTACAGGGCTACTATTACTATCAACTATTCCCACAATTGGAATACCCATTTTGCTGGCTTCAGAAATAGCGATAGCCTCTCTCTTAACATCGATGACAAATAAAGCATCAGGTAAGCCGCCCATTTCCCTTACTCCGCCTATGGCCTTTTGGAGTTTATCAATCTCTCTTTGGAGTTTTAACCCTTCTTTTTTTGTAAGTTTGTTAAATGTTCCATCTTCTTTCTGTCTAAGGAGGTTTTCAAGCCTATTTATAGAAGATCTGATGGTTTTATAGTTAGTTAGCATGCCTCCTAACCACCTTTCGTTTACGTAGGGCATGCCGCATCGCTCTGCTTCTTCCTTAAGAATATTAGTAGCTGATCTTTTTGTAGCTACAAACAGAATCTTGTTATTCTTTTGCGCAACTGATTTGATAAAAGCTAAAGCAGGCTTTAACAGCTCAACAGTATGCTGCAAGTCAATGATGTGAATTTTATTACGAATCCCAAAAATATAAGGTTCCATTTTGGGATTCCAGTACTTAGTTTGGTGTCCGAAGTGGACACCTGCTTGGAGCATATCTTCTAATGATATATCGGCCATTTGCTCTCCTAATTTGTGAGCGACTTTCAGTCACTCGGGTTATTCTTCCGTGTTTTACTACTCTTAACTAAAGATGAGCAATCTTTTAGCACCCAAGAGATAGAAACTAACACGTGTTTCATTATTTTTAGAATTAAATCAATTAATCCTAAAAAGGTGTGCGTTTATACCATATTTCTTATGATTCAAGAATATATATCTGACATAGAATAGAGCCCATTGGGCTTTGAGTTGAGCCATTTGGCACCAGCCAATGCTCCTTTAGCATAAATGGACCGATCTAGAGCTTTATGTGTTAACTCAATTCTCTCAGCTTCTTTTGAAAGTATTATTTTATGCTCTCCAGCTGTATCTCCAGTTCTTTGGCTCTCAATAGCTATAGCATCTTTACCTTTTATCCTTTCAGATAAGAAATTGGCTAAGTCTAGTGCTGTTCCTGAAGGAGAATCTTTTTTGTCTTGATGATGTGTTTCTAAAATTTCTAGGTTATCAAAATAAGAAAAGGAATCTGAAGTTAGATCTATTATCTTTTTAAGGAATGCAATACCCAAACTTGTATTAGATGCTTTTAACAGAGGTATGAACTGAGAAGCTTCTCTAATCATATTTAAGTCTTCATCTTCATAACCAGTTGTTCCTAGAACCAGAGGAATGTGAAGATTTTTTGAATATTCAACCGCTTTTAAACTAAATTTTGCTTCGGAGAAATCAATCAACACGCCTATTTCTTCGGAAATATCATACAAATTAGAAGAAAGTGGAACTCCTATTTTTTCCACCTCAGCTATTTCACCCAAATCTTTTCCTATATTTTGATTTTCTTGCCCGGCAACTCCTCCAACCAGCTCAAAATCCTCATTTTGGCCAATAGCTTTAATAAGAGCTTTCCCTATACGTCCTGTTGAACCTGAAATAGCTATTTTTAACATCTTATTATTTACTATCAAAAAATGATTTAACTTTACCAAACCAAGCCGAGCTTAAGGGTGAATTCTTCTTTTGTTTTAAAGATGAGCCTAATTCTTTAAGTAGGGCTTTCTGTTTAGAGTCTAGTTTCTGAGGAGTCTCAACGGTCACTCTGCATAAAAGATCACCCACTGCTGAACTTCTTATCTTTTTCACACCCTTGCCCTTCAATCTAAATAACTTTCCTGTCTGAGTTCCTTCAGGAATTTTAATTTTTACCTTGCCATCCAAAGTAGGAATTTCTATTTCAGATCCCAATGCAGCATCCACAAAGCTTATCGGTGCCTCACAATACAGATGTTGTCCATCCCTCTCAAAAACCTCGTGAGAGAGGACATTAATTTGTACATATAAATCTCCACTAGGGCCTCCACTTGGTCCGGCTTCCCCCTCACCAGATAATCTAATTCTATCTCCTGAATCAACTCCTGCAGGTATTTTTACAGATAACGTCTTGGTCCTTTCGACCCTCCCGTTACCACGACATTTGCGACAAGGATTTGTGATGATTTTTCCTGAACCTCTGCACTGTCTGCAGGTTTGTGAAATTGAGAAGAACCCTTGTTGCATCCTGACTTGGCCAGCACCTTGACAGGAAGGACATGGGGAAGGCTGTGTTCCCGATTCAGCACCTGACCCACTACAGCTTTCGCAACTCTGTAATGTAGGAATTCTTATCTTTTCGGTAGTTCCCTTTACAGCATTCTCTAAGTCTATTCTTAAGGAAAATTCTAGGTCTGAGCCTCGGTTGGATCTTCTGGATCTAGAAAAAGGATCTCCTCCTCCAAAAATATCTCCGAAAATATCACCGAAAACATCATTAAATGCGTCTGTAGCAGATCTACCACTGTGAAAACCAGAAGCTTCAACTCCTTGATGTCCAAATTGATCATAAGCAGATCTTTTTGAAGAATCTGATAAGATTTCATATGCCTCAGTAACCTCTTTAAATTTCTCTGAAGCAGAAGAGTCATCCGGATTCCTGTCCGGATGATATTTCATAGCTAACTTCCTATAAGCTTTTTTTAACTTGTCACCTTGGGCGCTTCGGTCAACTCCTAAAACGTCGTAATAGTCCCTTTTAGACATTTTGGGCCTTTAGTATTATTGAAGAAAGAGAATTAAATTATGATTTCTCTTCTTCTTTAACTTCCTCAAAGTCAGCGTCAACTGCATCGGAATCAGAAGCATCGCCTTCTTCAGCAGGTTCATTGTCCTGAGCTGAAGCTTTATCTTGTTGCTCTTGGTACAGCTTTTGGGCCAAAGAAGCAGAAGCTTCACTCAAAGCTTTTATTTTTTCATCTATCTGGTCTTTGTCATCAGATTTAAGAACTTCTTCTAGTTCACTTATTCCTTTTTCTATTGCTTCTTTTTCTTCAGGTTCTGCTTTATCCCCAGCTTCTTCTAAAGTCTTTTTACAGCTGTGGACTAGATTTTCTCCCATATTCCTTGTTTGAACCAAAGCTTCGAACTTTTCATCTTCTTCAGCATGAGCTTCAGCATCTTTAACCATCTGTTCAATCTCTTCATCAGATAAGCCACTGGAAGCTTTAATTTCAATGGATTGCTCTTTTCCTGTCGCCTTATCTTTAGCAGAAACATTTAGTATTCCATTGGCATCAGTATCAAAGGTTACTTCAATTTGGGGCATGCCTCGAGGAGCTGCTGGAATATCCGTTAGGTTAAATTGACCCAACGTTTTATTTTCAGCGGCTTGTTTCCTTTCTCCTTGAAGCACATGAACTGTTACAGCAGTCTGATTGTCCTCAGCAGTTGAAAATATCTGAGATTTATTTGTAGGAATAGTTGTGTTTTTATCTATGAGAGGTGTCATCACTCCTCCCATGGTTTCTATTCCTAAAGTTAAAGGAGTGACATCTAAAAGAAGCACATCAGTTACATCTCCTGCTAATACAGCACCTTGTATTGCAGCTCCTACCGCAACTGCTTCGTCAGCATTTACATCTTTTCTTGCTTCTTTCCCAAAGAAGGTTTTTACCTTTTCTTGTACGAGAGGCATTCTTGTCTGGCCACCAACTAAGATAACTTCATCAACTTCAGAAGCTTTAAGTTTCGCGTCCTTTAATGCTATTTTTACAGGAGCTAAAGTCTTTTCTACCAAGCCTTCTACTAAAGCCTCTAACTTAGCTCGAGTTAATTTATGAACAAAGTGTTTGGGTCCTGAAGAATCTGCTGTTATGTAAGGAAGATTAACTTCCGTTTGTTGATTACTAGATAACTCAATCTTAGCCTTCTCTGCTCCCTCTTTTAATCTTTGTAACGCCAAAGGATCATTATGAAGATCAACACCAGATTCTTTTTTGAATTCTTCTGCAAGATATTCTATAAGGGCAAGATCAAAATCTTCTCCACCCAAAAAGGTATCTCCATTAGTGGATAAAACCTCAAATTGATGTTCTCCGTCAACTTCAGCTATTTCAATGATGGAAATATCAAAAGTTCCTCCACCTAAATCGTAAACGGCTATTTTTTGATCTCCTTTGCCTTTATCTAGACCATAAGCTAAGGCAGCAGCAGTAGGTTCATTAATAATTCTCTTTACTTCTAGTCCTGCTATTTTCCCTGCATCTTTTGTAGCTTGTCTTTGCGAGTCATTAAAATAAGCAGGAACTGTAATGACAGCCTCTTTTACTTCGTGTCCAAGATAATCTTCAGCAGTCTTCTTCATTTTTTTAAGGATCTCAGCCGAAACTTGCTGAGGTGCTAGGCTTTTTCCATCTGCCTCTACCCAAGCATCCCCATTGTCTGCAGCAACTATTTTATAAGGAACCATGCCCGCATCTTTCTTAACTACATCATCGTTATGTTTTCTTCCTATAAGCCTCTTTATCGCATAAAGAGTATTGTTAGGATTAGTGACTGCCTGTCTTTTAGCAGGAGCACCTACGGTCAGTTCCTCACCATAAGCAACCACGGAAGGAGTTGTTCTAGCTCCCTCAGAATTTTCAATTACTTTAGCTGAGTCACCTTCCATAACAGAAACACAGGAATTAGTCGTTCCTAAATCTATGCCTATTACTTTTGCCATTTTTCGTCTCCGAATTATTTATTTAATATCTAAATGGGGGATAGATAAGATTTTTCAAGAGGAAAAATGATTATTTCTTATCCGATTTTTTGGTTACCACTACCTTTGCAGGCCTCAAAATTCTATTTTGAATAGTAAATCCTCTCTGAATAACATCAATTACAGTATTCGGTTCTTTTTTATCATCTTCTACAACAGAAATTGCCTCGTGTTTTTCGGGATCAAAGGACTCACCATCTGGATTTATAGGTACTATGCCAGCTGTTTCAAGAGAACCCTCAAAACTTCTTAAAGTCAATTCAAGGCCTTCTTTAATTACAGTTATCTCCGCCTTTTCATTACAAGACTCAAGGGCCCTTTGTAGGTTGTCCCCCACCGTCACAAATTCTCTTGCTAAAGCTTCAACCCCGTAAAGCCTTGCCCTGGTAATTTCTTGACCCGCAACTCTTCTTACGTTCTGCACTTCAGCTTGTGCTCTAAGTAATTGGTCTTTAAGATCTTCAACCTGCTGCTCTAAGGACAGCTCAGCTTCTTCTTCAACAGGTTTTTCATCGCTTTCATCAACTTGTTCATCAAGCAAATCCTCTTCTTGATCTAGGCCATTTTCTTTCTCTTTGTTACTCAAATTTATTCTCCTATCCAACAATATGGGGATAAAGGTTAAGGGTTCAAGTGTATTATTTTTTTAGGGGTTTTACGTAAAGCACCATACTGTGGTCAACTATTTCGTAGCCTTTTTCTTTTGCAACTTTAATTTGATAGTCTTCTATCTCTTCACAATTAAATTCAATAATATCGCCGGTTTCCACGCAAACCATATGATCGTGATGGTGAGTAGGGGTTAATTCATAAACGCCATGGCCTTCTTCAAAATTATGTCTAATACATATTCCTGCTTGCTCAAATTGAGTCAGGACTCTATACACAGTCGCTAAACCGACATCTTCACCGGCATTGATCAACCTTTTATAGATATCTTCAGCACTTAGATGAGAAGCATCAGAAGATTCTAATAATTCCAAGATTCTTAGCCTAGGTAGGGTAACTTTAAGCCCCGCCTTCTTTAATTCTGCATCATCTGTCACAATACGCACCCCTCAGAGTAAATAGTTATAGCATTATAAATTAAGTCTTATCCAACTATGACAAAAAGTATAAAAACCTTCTTATTTTTAACCTTAGTCTTAATCATAACTGGCTGCAGTTTGCCTAAGCTTTTTGAGGTGGTAATAAACCAGGGCAATTTAATAGATGACGAGATGCTAGGAAAGCTTGAAGTTGGTATGACTGAATCACAAGTTAGATACATCATGGGAACTCCTTTAATTAGCGACACTTTTTACCCTAGAAGATGGGACTATTACACCTCTATCGCTCAGGGCGATACTGTGTACACCGAAACAAAGGTAACTTTGTATTTTGAAGAGGGCTTACTGGTTGAGTGGGAAGGAGGTCTTACCGATGAAGAAGTTGAACCTAAGTAATTCCAAAGAAAACAGCAGCGACGAAAACAATTCCTACCATTAAAGGTGAGAGGAATTTCAATAAGATAAACCATATTTTAAGAAGCCAACCTTCCTTGATTTCGAGTTCTTCAAGAACGTGTTCACGTTTCATTACCCAAGCAACAAAAATTGCGATTAATATCCCTCCAAGCGGAAGCAGAACCTGATTGGATAAGAAATCCATAGAATCAAAGAAATTTCGATCACCAATTGGGGTAAAGTCAGAAATCAAATTAAAAGATAAAGCACTTAATATGCCCAGAGTCCAAGCAATCAAGCCTAATCCGCCAGCCGCTACGTATCGTTTAGTCTTTAATGATTCTACTATCCAAGCAACCCCTGGCTCCAACAAAGAAATGGCCGAACTGAGAGCAGCAATGCTTAATAAGATGAAGAACAACTTTCCAAAAATTATGCCTAGTGGCATATTGGCGAAAGCCCAAGGCAAAGTAACGAAAACTAGGCCGGGTCCTGCAGCAGGCTCTAAGTTGTTGGCAAAAACTATCGGAAAAATAGCAATCCCTGCCAGAATAGCTACTAAGGTGTCTAAAAAGGCTACAGAAAGCGCTGTAGAGCCGATATTCTGGTTAGCAGGCATGTATGCCCCATAAGCCATAATAGCGCCCATACCTAAGCTTAAAGTAAAGAAAGCTTGTCCCAGTGCAGCCAAAATAACCGTGGCATTTATCTTGGAGAAATCAGGAGTAAACAAATAGAAAAGCCCTTCAAAAAAAGCTCCTGTTTGCGTTGCATAGATGCACAAAAGTACAACGATAATAAACAACAAAGGCATCAATCGATTTATCCAAACCTCTAGACCTTTAATTACACCTCTAGCAACTATAAAAACAGAAACGAATATAAAAATACTATGAAAAATAATGAGTTTAAAACCATCACCAAGGAAGGCATCAAACTCCTGACTATAATATTCAGCAGAAGGCCCTGAGAAGCCTTCAAAAATATAAGAAACAGCCCAACCTGCAGCAACACTATAGAAAGATAAAATTAGAAGACCCGCAACTGCACCCATGATTCCTAAAGCTTTCCAATGAGGAAACGTGTTGGCTTCTTTAGCCAAGTAAGACATGGAGTTAGCAGGACTGCTACGACCTCTTCTTCCGATGAGAATCTCAGCAATCATAATCGGGACTCCAATGAGTAAAATACAAGCTAGATAAATAATTACAAAAGCACCGCCCCCATATTCACCGACCATATAGGGAAACTTCCATATGTTTCCAAGACCTACAGCTGAACCCGCGGCGGCAAGAATGAAGGTCCACCGACCTGTCCAGGTTCCATGAATTGATTTTCTAGCTTCGGAATTCATTTTATTAAGTAACTTAAGGGTTCAGAGTATGGATTAAGCCAATAACCTAACATAACTATTAAACAAATACAGAGCATAATATTACCTTTGCGAATTAATTCTTTGAACCAGTAAGGAATTTGTACCTTTGTGTAGTTAGATAATTTAAACAGGCTTAAGGCCAGTAAGCAGGCTAATAAGAAAGATAAGCCATAAACAGGATTAAGGTAATAAGTTAAAACCCCTCCCCCAATAACTAATATTAAAAGTATCAAAGCCAAAGCCAGGGCAAGTTCTTTAGAGAATAATGAAGCTGGTATTCTGGCTTGGGACAATAAATAACTACAGGAGAGAAATAATAACAAACTTAAATACACCTGAAAAAAATGCGCTAACTTTATCGCGACCAAATCGGGCGTAAACCAAACAATTGCAGTTAAAAATATCGCGGGGCTAAGTGCAATATAGACTCTCCCCGTAAAGTATCTTTCTCTTAAATTTTTACTATTCATTGATAATAGAAAATATTCTATATCTTTGTTTATACTCTAAGCGTGAATAAGAAGAAAAAGAAGTCCGAAAATACTATTGCGGAAAACCGTAGGGCTCGCTTTAACTTTGAATTAACAAACAAATTTGAGGCTGGTGTGTCCTTGGAAGGATGGGAGGTACGAAGCATACGTCTAGGTAAAGCTCAGATAGCTGAAGCTTATGTTCTTTTGAAAGATAAAGAAGCTTGGCTGATTGGATGTCATATCAATCCCCTAGCTAACAGTAATAAAGAAAATGAACCAACTAGATCCAGAAAATTACTACTTAATAAAAAGGAATTGGCTGAAATCTTCAAATCCACTCAACAAAAAGGTCAAACTTGCGTACCAACAAAATTGTTTTGGAAAAACAATCTAGTTAAATGTGAAATTGCTTTAGCAACAGGTAAACAAGGCAAAGACAAGCGTCAAACCATTAAGGCAAGAGATTGGGATCGTCAGAAAGCTAGAGAATTAAGAGCCAGAAATAAGAAATAGAAATTAAGACCAAGGGTCATAAGTGCCAAAGCTCCATATATGTCCTTCTAGGTCCTTACAGACGTATCCTCTCCCTCCGTAATCTTCATCTTTAATGTCAAAGATAATTTCAGCACCATACGATATAGCCTTTTGGTAATGGGCATCGGCATCATCTACAACCATATAAACACTTGCCGTATTCTGCCCTTCCAGTTCTAAAGGAGAAGAATTCAACCTACCAAATTCATCTCCTTCATGGGCAGATCCCAGCATAATCATTCGATCTTGATAAACGAGCTGAGCATGTAGTATGCCGCCAGTATCGCTTGGCACTATAAGATGTTCTTCGAAACCAAAAGCTTCACACAACCAATCAACAGCCTTCTTGCAATCTTTGTATCTTATTGAAGGAATTATTTTTGCTCCCATGCTTTAAATCTACTCCTTTTTAAAAAATTTTTAAAGTTTCTGTATAATCTCAAGTCCTTTTTGGGGGCGAACTGGATTCGACGGCAGTTACAAACCCACGAGTGCATGTCGAGAAGGTAGTAATTCTCGTAAATCAAC
>CAXFFS010000034.1:0-13570 GCA_964002385.1 uncultured Gammaproteobacteria bacterium
TCAGTTAGGCCTTTCGCTCCGTGTGCTTGTATGGCTCTATCTATAACATTGTGGAGCATTTCAGCACCAACTACTTTAATCATCCCTATCTCAATTCTTGCATCATCGCCTTGATCAATACGCTTAGCTGCATCTAAAGTTAGTTGTCTGCTTGCCTGGATCTCACAAGCACTATCGAATACAAACTTTTGCATTAACTGTTTCTCAGCTAGAGATGAACCAAACGTTTTTCTTTCATGTAATCGTCTACACAATAAATCAAAAGCTCTTTGCGCCTGACCCAACCATCTCATGCAATGAAAAATTCTTCCTGGGCCTAGTCTTCTTTGCGCAATAATAAAACCATGCCCTCTTGGACCTAACAGATTCTCTTCAGGTACCCTTACATTGTCATACTCAACTTCGTAGTGACCGCCATTAATTCCAAGAACTGGGGTTTCTCTTACTATTTTATACCCCGGATTATCCGTAGGAACTATTATCATACTAAAAGCTCCATGCCCCGGAGTATCTGGTTCTGTGCGAACCATAACTGTAGTGTAAGCAGCTCTTGCAGCACCACTAGTAAACCATTTTCTTCCATTAATTACCCATTCTCCGTCTTCTAATACTGCAGCCGTCTGTAGCTGAGTTGGATCTGAGCTGGCTGTATCTGGTTCTGTCATACCGAAGCTAGGAAATATCTCACCTGCTACTAAAGGCCCTAAATACGCATCTCTCCACCTATCAGAGGCAAATTCCCTCAACATAATGGAATCTTGTAATGAATGAGTTCCTAAAGCCACCATCGCCGGTGAAGACCGTCCTACAACTTCGTTCACATACACATATTCCATAAAGGGCATGCCTTGACCGCCTATGTCTTCAGGATGCCCTAAAGCCCAAAGATTTTTTTCCTTGGCTTTGCCCATCAGTTCTTTTAGTTTCTGATTTGATTCCTCGCTTCTCTCATTCAAAATGGATTCAGCTGGATAAACTTCGTTCTCAACAAAATCTTTAACTTCCGCTCTGACCTTACGCCAATCTCTGCTTTCACTCACATTAATTCTCCGCTTAATTGAAGAATTCAATGTATATAAAATCTGGAGGATTTACAATTTATCTTCTTTTAATTCTGGTCCAAAAAAATTGGTCATACCTACTCCCAAAAGAATGAGGAAGCATCCAGAAAGCATAGAGATCGTTATCGATTCATTTAAAAATATATTAGCCCAGATCATTCCAGCAACTGGAACTATAAAAAGAACTGAAGATGCGCCCACAGGACCCATCCTTCTTATTAAAATCACAAATGCGACATAAGCTAAACCTGTGCATAGAAATCCTAATAAGAGAATACTAATCAATACCCTTCTGGGTAAATCAAAACTAATGCCACCTTCGTAAACACTAAAGGGTATAAACATCATAGTTCCAACTATTAAAGTCATGGTGGCTAAATAGGCAGGATCAATATGATTAAGTTTGTAAAGATAATTAGAACAAGCTCCGTACATAAAGGCACCTAATAAACAGCAAATAAAAGGAATCCAAGAAAATTGAAGCGACTCGTAACCAATAAAAACAATTAGTCCTGTGAACCCAATCATTAAACCCACTAGCTGTATCCAGCTGAAGGCAAACCTTAACCAAAGAATAGAGATGACAAAAGCAAATAATGGTGAAGTGGCGTTCATTACTGAAAGTGTTCCTGCATTTAAGGCTAAAGCAGCATAAGCAAATAAGAAAAATGGCAAAGTAGCATTAAATATTCCAAAAATAATTAGTGGCTTTAAATGATTCCTGAACCCTTGGAAATGGCGTTTTCGTAAAAAAATTGGGGCTAAAAAAGCTGCTGCGATTATTAACCTTGAAGTAACTAAATCGATAGGACCTACTACAGGAGCAGCAATTTTAGTAAACATGAAGGAAGCCCCCCATGTTAAGCCAATGGCTATAATTAAAAGAATATTTATAAAAAAATTATTCACTTATTTGAAAATGCCCTAAAAGGCACGAGGTATAGGCTGCCTTTTTTTATGTGGGTCGATCTCCTATGATCGTCACTCTTTCAACTTTCCTAACTTGAGGCCAGTAATCTGAAGCCGCATAATGTTGGACAGATCTATTGTCCCAAAAGGCAATTGAATTATCTTTCCAAGCAAAGCGACACTGGTATTCTGGTGTAGCTGCTCTAGAGTACAAGTATTTCAACATACTTGAAGATTCTTCAGGATCCCAGTCTTTAATGTATTTAGTGAAAGCTGCATTCACGTAAATTAATTTCTTGCCGGTATCAGGGTGGGTTCTTATAACTGGGTGTTCTGGCATTGGATATTTTTTGTTGAAACCTTCAATCTCTTCTTTGCTGACTCCATTTTTTTCCAGTCTTTTCCTAAAACCTGCAAAATCATGTACAGCTACTACTCCATCAAGTTTTTCTTTTACCTCATCAGATAAATCATCGTAAGCTGCATACATATCTGCAAACAATGTATCACCGCCTACTTTTGGCGACTCTTTCATCCTTAAGATAGAACCTAAGGAAGGCTCCGATCTCCAAGTTACGTCAGAATGCCAAGTGTTTTCCCTGCCTTTGTTTTCCTCATTATGAGTAATCTTTAAAACCTCAGGGTACTGCTTATCGTTATTTGTAAAGGGATGAATTTCTAGCTTTCCAAAATTCATAGCAAATCCGAGGTGTTCTTCCAAAGTTAAATCCTGATCTCTGAAGAAAATTACCTTATAAACTAAGAGAGCCTGGTAAATCTCCTCTTTTAAGTTTTCACTTAAAGGTTCTTTTAAATTTAAGTCTAAAAGTTCGGCCCCAATCGATGGACTAAGGCGCTTAATGGTATAAGGATGAGACTGTTGTTCAAATTTATCAGGATCGAAGGTATTCATAGTCTTAATTTCCTGAAACTTTTCTATCTTTGCCTTCCCAAAAGGGTTCTCTTATTTCTCTTCTAAGAATCTTACCAGAAGGATTGCGAGGAAGTTCAGTTACGTAGTTGATTGATTTGGGACACTTATACCCAGCTATTTGAGTTCTAGCATAAGAAATAATCTCTTGTTCCTTTAATTCAACACCTTCTTTTAATACGACAAAACCTTTTACAGCTTCACCCCACCTATCATCGGGAATACCTACTACTGCAGCATCCAAAATATCATCGTGGCTCATTAAGGCGTTCTCTACTTCGGCTGGATAGATATTCTCACCTCCAGAAACAATCATGTCTTTTACTCTATCATGAATGTATAAAAAGCCATCTTCATCAAAGAACCCAGCATCTCCTGAATAAAACCATCCATCAACTACAGATTCTTCCGTCGCTTCCGGATTGTTCCAGTAACCTTTCATGTTATTGTCTGATTTAATAATAATCTCCCCTACTTCACCTACAGCTAGTTCGTTACCATTTTCATCTTCTATTTTGATTTCTGCGCCATAACCAGGTTTCCCACAAGATCTGAGCTTATTTTTACTTGGGTCATGATCCTCAGGCGATAAGAAAGTTACAGCTCCATTAGTTTCAGTTAAGCCATAGACTTGCCAAAATTCACAATCCATAATCTCTATTGCTTTTTCCAGTGTGTCTTGTGCTATTGGAGAAGCCCCGTAAACCACTGTTTTTAAAGAAGACCAATCGACATTATTTACTTCCGGATGTTGAATTAAGAAAAGAATCACGGCTGGAACAAAAAGAGTATTTTCTATCTTTTCTTTCTCAATTAATTCCAAAATTAAGGTTGGGTCAACTTCGGGAATAATTATGCTTTTACATCCAAACACATAACCCGCTAACCCCATATTAGTCCCAGCAACATGAAATACAGGCATGCAAACTAAATTCACTGACAGCTCTCGGAAGGACTGTCGATAATATCCTTGTTTGGCCATAATATTAGCACTAGAGAAGTTATTATTTGTTAATTGAACCCCTTTTGGGTGACCGGTCGTACCTGAGGTATATAACTGGATTACATCATCTTCAGGTTGGGTCTCTATAAAAGGATCTTCATCTTTTTGCGCGTCTCTCCACTCTGTAAAGGTTTCCCATTCCTCATGAACATCCCCTACAGCAATAATCTTCTTAACATGAGGAAGTTCATCTTTTATTTGTTCTATCAATCCAAAAAACTCTGATCCAACAAAAAGAACTTCACTCTTGGAGTCATTCACTATAAAAGCAACTTCAGGAGGTGCTAGCCTCCAATTAACTCCCACTGCCACTGTTCTTGATTTTAATGTTCCATATAAAAATTCAAAAAAGTAATCTGAGTTCTTTGCTAGAAAAGCCACTCTTGTATCCGGACCACAATCCAAAGCTATTAAGCCTTGAGCGATTTGATTAGCATAAGAATCAAATTCCTTATAGGTGGTTTCACGATCTCCAAATTTATGAGCTATAGCATCTGGATTTTTATCTACTCGCCATCTAATGATCTCTGCTAATGTTTTTTCAAAAGGTATCTCCATAAATATCTCCTTATTTATTCCAGCCTAAGGGCTTAAGTTCTTTTTCAACAAATTCTTTGGGTACATCTTCTAGTTTGCTCCCCAAAGTGTCATTCCATCTATTCAAGAAACCAAAAAGAGCAATAACGGCCACAATATCTATTATAGCCTCATCGCTGTAATGGTTTTGTAACTCAACAAAGTGATCTTTTTTTGAAGCATTAGGTGTTACCCCGGCAGCAAAAGCTAAATCTAATGCTGCTTTCTCACTTTCAATAAATTGATCGCTTTCCTTATATTTTAGAATTTCTGCAATCTTTTCAGGGCTTACACCTGCCCTGTTTGCCCCATGCGATGTATGAGCTTGGCAGTATTTACATCCGGAAGACAAACTAGAGGCCAAGGCAATTAAATTTACCAAATCCATATTAAGATGTTTACTACCAAAAATAGCACCTGCTAAATTAGAAAATCCTTTATTTAAAGTAGGATTTTTAGCCATAGATAAATGGGAATTAGGTAAGTAGCCCATAAAACTCTCAATCATTTTGAAATCATCTTCTAGGTCCTTAAAAGATTCTCTTGGTCCTCCCCCTATGTGTGAATAAGTCATTCCTTTCTCCTTTTTTATATTAAGTCACATGCTTCTGCAGGCATCCAATGAGGTGGTTTCCCTTCCCACTTAATATTGCAACCAATTGGATTAGTTATCGGCACAGAAATCTTTTTACCTTGGATAGCTTCCTCTAAAGCATTGGATAAATCATTAGTTGTTTTCTGGCTTGTATCTATAGGGTTATCTGTATTTCTGCCGGTGTAGATAAGTCTCCAAGAATCATTAAAAACAAAGAAATGAGGTGTTTTTAAAGCTCCGTAATCTAAAGCCGTATTTTGCGTTTCGTCATATAAATACAGCCAAGGAAATCTTAAGGATTCCATCCTTGCCACCATATTCTCAAACGAATCCTCTTGATAAGTGTTGGCACTATTAGAATTTATAGCTATAAATTCAACATCATCTTTAAATGTTTCAGCAATACTTCTAGTTAATTCATCTGAACCAGTTACATAAGGACAATGATTGCAAGTAAAGAAAATAACTTTAAAAGATTTATTATCAAAATCTTTAACTCCATATAACTGACCTTCTGTAGATAAAAGATTCTCAAAATTTGGAGCTTTGTCGCCTAATTGTAAAGTGTATGACATAAATATATTTTCAGAGTTACTTTTAGAATTATCTTAACAATTAATTGAACGACTTATAAATATTAGTTCAACTTAATAATCTTAGGTGTTATAGTTAGGTATAACACCTATTTAGTTTTATTTTCTGTTATTACTGTGATTCAAGTAGAAGATGTCCACAAATCTTATGACTTAGGAGAGACGTTCGTGCATGCTCTTAGAGGAGTAAGCTTTAACATAAAGGTAGGTGAATTTGTCTCAATTATGGGCCCTTCTGGTTCAGGTAAATCTACATTAATGAACATTGTGGGTTGTTTAGATACTCCTTCAAAAGGAACCTACCTTCTTAATGATAGAAATGTTGGGAATTTAGATGAAGAACAGCTTGCAGGAATAAGAAATGAAGAAATAGGCTTTGTTTTTCAGAAATTCCATCTTCTGCCTAGGAGTTCTGCTCTTGAAAACGTAGCTCTGCCACTAAAGTACGCTTCTGTGAAGCAATCAGAAAGGCTTACTAGGGCTGAAGAAGTTTTAGATAAAGTTGGTCTATCCAATCGATTAACCCATAAACCAACTGAATTATCTGGTGGTGAACAACAAAGAGTTGCCATCGCTAGAGCTTTGGTCAATTCCCCTTCTATTCTCTTTGCGGATGAACCAACAGGAAACTTAGACTCAAAAACTGGCCATCAAGTTTTGGAAATATTTAAAGATTTAAACAAAAGAGGTCAAACCATTGTGGTAATAACTCATGAACGAGAAATAGCTGAGCAATCTCAGCGAACAATAACAATTAAAGATGGAGAAATTGGTTCTGATTTGATCAATTAATTAATAATGGACAATAATTCAATTAGATATTCTTTGATAGCAGTGTTGTTAATTACACTTGCTTTTAGTTTTAGCGGAGAAAAACAGAGTGATTTTGATTTTTATACAATAGAAGAGGTAGGTCCTAAACAACTAGAACTTATAGTGGAAGCCTCAGGAACTATTGAAGCAATTTCAGCAGTAGAGATTAAATCTAAAGCTTCAGGTGAGATTTTATATCTTGGTGCAGAAGTAGGAGACTTTATTCAAAAAGGAGATGTTTTAGCAAGAATTGATCAAAGAACTCCTTCTAATGCTCTTTCGCAAGCCCAAGCTGATTTGGATGTCGCAAAAGTTAGATTAGGAAACGCAGACTCTCAACTTAATCGGGGTATTGAATTGCATAAATCTAAGAGTATTTCAGACAAGGCATTTGAAGACATACAAGAACAACATGCCACTGCAAAAGCCCAACAAGTTAGGGCAGAAGTATTTTTAGAAAATGCCAAAATAGCACTTGATGATACTTTAGTTCGTTCTCCTATTAAGGGAACAGTAATTTTTAGACCCGTTGAAATGGGCCAAGTTATAACCTCTCCAACTGCTGCTGTAGGTGGAGGAACACTATTGATGGCCATGGCAGATTTAAACCAAGTAAGAGTTAGGGCCGTAGTTGACGAAATTGATGTAGGAAAGATTTCTCTGGATCAAGAGGTGACTTTGCGAGTTTCAGCATTTAGAGATAAAAAATTTACAGGCACAGTTTCTAAAGTTGAACCTCGCGGACAGGATGTTCAAAACGTAACTACCTTTCCAGTCCTTATTGATATAGAAAATAAAGAAAACCTGCTTTTATTAGGTATGAATACGGAAGTTGAAATAGAAATCCTTAATGAAAAAGCGTCCTTGGCAGTCCCCTCAGGCTCTCTTAGAACTAGAAAAGATATCTCTTTTGTTGCTGCATTAGTTGGAGTCTCAAAAGAAGATATCAAAGACTTTTTAAGCACAAGACAAGAGGATGAAGGTTTTACTAAATTTGTGGTAATAAAAGACACCAATAAAGGCCCGACACTAACTTGGGTAAAAGTAGGTTCAACAGATTTCCAAAACGTTGAAGTCCTTGATGGCCTTTCTATTGGAGATAAAGTATATGTTTTGCCTAGTGAAGGACTAGTTAGAAGCCAAGAAGAATTTGGTGAGAGACTTAGGGAAAGAGCTAGAAGATGATCATTGAGGAATCCATAAATTCTGCTATAGATGCTATCAAGGCTAATTTACTTAGGTCCTTGTTGACTGCTCTAGCTATCATCATCGGAACAGCTGCCGTTATTGCTATGGTAGGTATAGGAACTGGCGCTCAACAAGCAATAGAAGATTCCATTTCAAGCTTAGGAGCCAAAACTGTATCTGTTTATCCAGGTCAAAAGAAAAGGAGAGGCGTAACTGGCAGCTGGGTTGCCCTTTGGTTAAAAGATTCAGATGCTTTATCAAAAGATTCGGAAATACCTTGGCGTATCTCCCCTGAGATGCATGGCAATAAACAAGTTAAATTTGGTGACAATAATGCTAATTTTTCAATTTATGGGGTTCAACCGAACTTCTTCTCAGTTAACTCATTCACACTGACAAAAGGACAGCTTTTTAGTGAAAATGACAATTTTTCTCGTAAAAAGGTTGCTGTACTGGGACACAGCATAGCGGAAGAACTCAAAATCCCAGAGGAGATGCTACTTAATAAAGAAATACAAATTGGGAGCCATTCCTTCAAAGTAATAGGGCTCTTAGGTAAAAAAGGATCAGGTGGTTGGGAAAATACTGACGAAAGAATATACGTACCTATGATGACAGCCTCCACAAGGGTATATGGAAGAAAATGGATTAATACTTTAAGGGTACAAATCCCAGACGGGACATCCATTAAGGAAGCCATGATGTCCATAGAAAGAGTGCTTCGTAGAGAGCATGATATTAGTCCAGGTGTAGATAATGATTTTAGAATTATTGACTGGTCTCAAATACAACAAATTCAACAAGATGCTACAGCCATATTTACTACCTTAATTGCTGGAATTGCTGGCATAAGCCTACTGGTTGGTGGAATAGGGGTTATGAATATTATGCTCGTATCAGTGACAGAACGAACTAAAGAGATAGGTTTGCGAAAGGCTTTGGGAGCAACACCGAGAGCTATATTGTTTCAATTCATTGTTGAGGCAATTATTTTGTGCGTTATAGGAGGGATTATTGGAGCTTTGTTTGGAACATTTATTTATTTTTTGGCTGCTTCTTTCTCTGAACAATTGCCCTTTGTAGTACCTGTAATGGCAATTCTAGGTGCAATAACTTTCTCCGCCTGCGTAGGTTTATTTTTTGGAATTTGGCCAGCTAAAAGAGCCGCAAGGTTAGATCCTGCAGTTGCCCTTCAATACGAATAAGTTTACTTCTTATACAGATAAAAATAAGAAACGACCATAGAGGCGAAAGCTAAGAGAATTAAAAGTATTCTGTGATCCAACAAATTATTAGATACATCTTCTCCGGATACTCCAAAAATATCCATAATCAAAAAAATTAGGAAAAGGACCAGAGTACAAGCTAAAAGACTAATTAAAGCTAGGATTATCCACTTAGCTATTCTTGTAAGAAATTGCATTAAGAAACTATCTTCTTCTAGCTTTGCGCCATTCCCAAGGTGGTGCGGGATAGCGTTTAGACCAAATACCTTTTTTCAGTTTTTGAGCATCTTCTTGGTTTAGATAGAAAGTCTTATCAATTACATAATAATCATACACCCATGCCATTCCTGCAGAGACCATTGCCCTATTGATATCAACTCCATTGCAATAAAGTCTTGCTATATATCTACCGTATTGATCTTGATCCGAAATATGCGCACTGAATTCACCATCTTTCAGCAGGTCCCTTAAAAAGACTTTAGATTGTCTACCAAACGGTTGATCTCTTTCTGGAGCATCGATCTCAGCTAACCTGATTTTGTAAGTTTTATCTCCTAATAAACCGTAAACAGTATCACCATCTATAACTTTCTCTACTTGTAATCCCTTAATTACTAGAGGTTGTTGAACTTGGTCAGGGTTAGAACTAGAAGTGTAAGATTCATCACTAATAAAGACAGGAACCATCTCATCTAGCACTAAAGCTCCACCATAACCCTGTTTCCAATGCTCAACTGTTGGCCTATAAGCAGAACTTACATCAAAACTTATTATTAGAATTAATAGTGGTAACAAACTCTTCATATCATTCTGTTTTCTCTTAATGTACAAGACTAACAAATTAATTTATTTTTTTCTTTGGAGTTTAATTTTTTAATTTCCATTTCTCTAATCGTAGCTTCACTCCTAGATTTAAACTTTTTTTTATAAACAATCTTGAATGGGCCCCTTCCTTTAGTGTATTTAGCACCCCTTCCTTCTTCGTGAGCAAGAAGTCTTTCTTCAATATTATTAGTAATACCAGTGTACAAAGAATTGTCTCCGCACTTCAAAATATAAACTAACCAAGACAAGAGAGACTACCCAGAACTAGCTGTTAGATAAGCTTCCCTGGTTTGAAAGTCTAAAACTGTAGCATTTATGCAATACCTTGGTTTGCCATTTGGTCCATCTGGAAAAACATGACCTAAATGAATACCTGAACTTTTTGATCTTAGTTCAGTTCTGACCATTCCAAAACTGGTATCAAGGTGTTCTGTTACTGTTCCATTAACAGGTTTGGTAAAGGACAACCATCCTGTTCCAGAATTGAATCGATCTCTAGTATCAAACACAGCAACCCCACTAAGTTTATCTGTAAAAACTCCATCCGGAGTATTTTTAAAAATCTGATACTCTTTGCAATACCTGGCATCTGTTCCTTGATTAAACGCCACATTAAACGCTTCTGTTTTTCCTAATTTAAATAATCCTAAGATTTTGTAAAAAGTTTCTGCTTCCATATAACCCTTTTTCCCATATATTTCCTTTCCATTTTCTAGAAATAAAACGGTAGGTGTTGCCCAGGTTTCTGTCTTGATCTTTAGGCCATCAAGTCCAGAAGAAGTACGGTAGGATAAAGGTATGGTTCCTTGGTAGCTTATCAATACATCTGCTCTAAATTTTTCACAATAAGGGCAAGAATCAGACTCTATTACAACTATGTGCTTTCCTTGTTGAAGGAAAGAATTGTCTATTTCATCTCTACCATCTTCCTTGTTAAACACCACACCAGTGGAGTGATCAGGGCAATAGCCATTTGGATTCTTAACTAAATAATCTTGATGATATTCTTCAGCATAATGAAATTCTGTTAATGGTTTAATTTTGGTCTGGATCCTGCCGTAGCCATTCGCACTCATAAGAACTTGAAATTCATCTAATAACCTTTTTGCTATCTTTCTTTGTTCGTCATTAATAGTCAGAATCACTGAACGGTATTGGGTGCCAATATCATTACCTTGACGATTGAATTGTGTAGGGTCGTGCCCTTCAAAGTAATCCTTTAAGATTTCTTCTACCGACACAATATTTCTATCGAATACCACCAGCACTACTTCTGCGTGGTTATTTGGATTAAATCTATTTTTAGGTTTTGTTATTTCTCTGTAGGTTGGTTTAACACCCTTACCATCGGCATAGCCTGATATAGCGCTAACTACTCCAGGAATAGATTCGTAACGTTTTTCTTCCCCCCAGAAGCAACCTGACCCAAGGACGATACTTTCTAGTTGGCTGGTCGCTTGAATCTTCTCTTCATCTTCAGAAAATAGTCCATAACTTAACAGTAACGAAAAAATTAGGAGTAAACGTTTCATGTTTAATTTTTTGAAACTAGGTTTCTGTAATAAGGAATTTCTTCCTCCTGGAGAACCCTCATCATGTAAGCTCCAAATAACATCTCTTCAAAGGATTGATCACCCCAAGTAACTTCTATAGTAGGATCAGGATTGGCTTTGTTCTGTGCAGAATTGTCCCACCACTGGTGTTGAATTAATGTTGTTCCAGCTGGAATAAATTTTGGTTCTTGAAAATCATAAGAAGTTTGCCAATTAAAATCATAATTAGGAACTGAAAGTAGAATTTCTGTTCTTCCGTCAGGGTAATAAGCAGTCACTACCATCTTTTTGCCACGGTAATGAGCATGGGGTAAAACGCTGTATAGAAGAGAATCTTCAGAAACCGCCCTGGAAACGGATTCTTTATGTTCTTTTACTCCTGCTGGAATACGGATTCTAGGGTTTAACATGATCATTGAAAAAATTTCATGTTTTGGCTTTTCATCTGCAACCCATATACCCATCTTAGTAGAATCCACGGTAGCTCTACCTACAGGTGTGTAGTGCATTTGAAACTCAAAGGTAGAATTCGCTGGAAGAAAAGTACCCGAGTTATCTGGGAAAGGATTACTATTTATTCCCGGTGCATATCCTCTTAAACCCTTACGTTCCCTAAATTTAAGTTTCCCTTTTCTTGGACCACGAGTTTCTGTGGGACCAAAGCTAGTAATTACATGGTGTAGAACCTGCCTGTCTCCTGGAACAATCTCGCTTGCTTTAACCCATATATCCTTACCCACACTATTTTTTACATATTTATATTTGTAATCTACAACACCCGTTGCTGGAACATCGGTTGACGGAATTTCAATAACGTAATCAGGCGGTCCTAATTTTTCTTCATTGGCCCAAACCGAGGTTGATAGTTTGACTTGTTTCAAAGGATCAGGTCCATCTCCCCTCTTAGCACCCGCTTCAATCCAATGAACTAGTGTCTTTACTTCTTCGGCATTAAGTGACCTATCATTACTGTATTCTCCTATGAGAGGATCGGCATGCCAGGGTGGCATCCTCTTAGTTCTAATGACCTCTCTCATCATTAAAGAAAAACCCTTAACCATTTTATGATCAGACATAACCCAAGGTCCCACACCGCCTTCTCTGTGACAAACCGTACAATTTTCTACTAGTATCGGGGCAACATCATCGGCATAAGAGATCAATTGCTTGTCTGCTTTCTTGGGAAAATTAATTAGGCACCCAAGAGATTCAGTTCTAGGTACAGATACGGATCTGTCTTCAAGTAAATCGTCAATCGCATCTTTGAGGAAATGTTTTGAAGCTTTTTCTTTTTGATTTTCATACGTCAATCTGTCATCGATAGCACCTATATAAGCCACCGACCATTTCTTTGGATTTATTACGAAGACTTCGCCTGTTCGACTTAACTCTAAGCTCTCCCCTATTATTTGAGAGTCATCAACAAGTATTCTCAAGTCATAATTATATTCTTTGGCTTCTTCCGTTATTGTTATTCGATCGTCTTGGAGATTCGAATTTATCATGAAAAATTCAACTTCCTGGTCTTTGTAAATATCTTTAAGTTCTTGAAAACGAGCAGCTGCATGCCTAACTATAGGGCAGCCATTTCCTTGCACTAGGAAAATTAAGGCTTTTTGGTCGTTGTAATAAAAAAGTTCGTGAGAACCACCTTTTTGGTCTAGTAATCTAAAATTTTCTACCTTATCTCCAGGCTCCATAGAAACAAGCCAAGATGGAATTATCAGCAGAAGAAAAAGAGTAACTTTTCTTATCATATTTTTAGGTTTCATAGGGTTAATCGTATTAATTCGAAATTAAAGCATATTTCTGGAAATAGTTAAAAATTTCCTGTTGTTTACTGTCTCTAGCTGTTCGCCATCGATCATTTGTATCAAGGTTTAGGGCTTTTCCTTCTTTATCAAATATAACTACCCTAGGTACTCCTTCCTGCTTAGGAATTCCTAAAACTTCGAGTAAAGGCATGTTGATGTCGTACTTTCCAAGGTCTACATGCATAATTGAATAGTTCTCTCGAATAAATTTATCTACTGAAGGTAGTTTTAATGTTCCAGCAAGTATTCTGCAATCTGGACACCAATTAGCTCCAAATATCACTACAGCTTGTTTGTCTTTTGTATTTTGAATGAACTTCTTTAGTTCTTCTGTTGAAACCTCTTTTCTTTCATATGGCAAAGGCAAGGGAAGTTTTAATGCTTCACTCTCTGAAATAAAAATTAAATTACTTTTTTCGTCTGAGTACCCTGAGTTCATTAAAACCACTAAAGAGAGAAGTAGAAACTTCTTCATGATTTAAC
>CAXFFS010000035.1:0-13534 GCA_964002385.1 uncultured Gammaproteobacteria bacterium
CCCGACCAGGCTTAAATAGATGAAAGAGAATCCAATAATTATCATCGGGGGAGGTCTTCAAGGGCTAGCCACCGCGAATGCTCTACTAGATAGAGGAGAGCAAGTTCTTTTATTAGAAAGAAACTCGGAAGTGGCTAAAGAAACAAGCTTTGCTAATGCTGGTATGCTAGCACCTTCTCACGCCCATCCTTGGAATTCCATGTCTGACATATGGAATATCATTTCAGGAATTGGAAAGAAAGATTCACCAATGCTCCTAAAAGTTACAGAATTGCCTTCACTTTTCTTTTGGGGATTAAGATTTTTAAGAAATTCTTCTAAAGCAAAATATCTTTCTAATACAGATAACATATGTAAATTAGCACAGCACAGTTTAGATTTAACCAAGAAACTCAGAGAGGAATATGACCTAAAATATGACCATTCATCTATAGGTACCCTAAAAATCTTTCGTGATGAATCTAAATTTGAGAAAGCTTCAAAGGAAGCTGAGAGATTAAATGAACAAGGTCTGACATTTAAAAGTCTAGGAAGAGAGGAGACTGTTAATCTTGAACCTTTATTAGGAGATATTTCTAATCAAATTTCTGGGGGGATAATATTTCCTGACGATGAGGCTGGCGATGCATATAAATTCTGCCAGGAGTTGGAAAAAGTCATCAGAGAAAAAGGTGGAAGAATTCATGTTAATACGGAGGTTAAGAAAATCCATTTTAATAAAAAGAAAGTTAACTCAGTGGTTACAGACAGAGTTGAAATAAAAGCTTCAAGAGTAGTGTTAAGTTCTGGAAGTTGGACAAATAATCTTCTAAAAAACACAAAATTAAATTTATCCATAAAGCCAGTCAAAGGCTATTCATTAACTTTGGACACTTCAATGTTAAAAGATGTTCCAAGAATGCCTGTGCTAGATGAGAGTATTCATATAGCCTTCACTCCCTTGGGTTACTCATTTAGGGTTGCTGGGACGGCTGAATTTGCAGGGTTTAATGAAGAGATACATCAAAAAAGAATAGATTATCTATATCGAACTTTAGAAAATGTTTACCCATCTATCTGTGCTAACTTAGATCTTGATCAAGGATCTCTTTGGTACGGATTTAGACCTATGAGCGCTGATGGCAAGCCTTATATTGGAGCAACAAAAATAGAAGGCCTATTTGTTAATACAGGTCATGGGCATTTGGGGTGGACTCTGGCGATGGGATCTGCTGATTTATTAGCAGATATGATGCTAAATAAAGAAACCAAAATTGGATCTGAGCCTTTTCTAGTATCCAGATCATTTTAAATGTGGTTCAAATCGCATAATTTACATCTCCTAAATAAGAGGGTTCATATATATCTTTAAAGCAAGACAGTATATTTTTTAATATATAATTTCGGCTTCTCCTCGTAGCTCAGTTGGATTAGAGCAACTGCCTTCTAAGCAGTGGGTCGCAGGTTCGAGTCCTGCCGAGGAGGCCATCCCTGTTAAAAAATAGTAGAAGAAGTTGATTTAAACTGCTTTGGATATTATATTTTTCTTATAGTTTTACTTAAAACAGCCTTTAAGGTTGCAAGTTGATTAATGAACGCTCTTCACATAACTATCTTCGGTCGAGTCCAAGCCGTTGGCTTTAGGGGTTGGATGAAAGATGAAGCTGAAAAAAGAGGTTTATTTGGCTGGGTTAGGAACGCTTCTGATGGATCTGTGGAGGCTTTTATTCAAGGAGAGGATGAATCTTTAAATGACTTACTTGCTTTTTCATGGGAAGGTCCGGATCTTGCAGATGTTGAGGATGTGCTTACTCAAGACACTAAAGTAGATGAATCTTTCAATTCTTTTGATATCCATTAGTTAGATAAATTTTTCTAATTTAAATAACCTCTTTAAATTTACTATTGGTTAAATGATAGAATGCCAAAAATTTGGTGGGTGTAGCTCAGTTGGTAGAGCTCTGGCTTGTGGTGCCAGTGGTCGTGGGTTCGAGCCCCATCACCCACCCCAAAATACTTAGGAAGGAATATGAAATTTTCTTTTGGAAATAAAAACGACATTGAACAAAGTATAACTATTTCTATCCCAGCAGATGATATACAGAAGCAGGTTAAGACCAAATTAAACTCGGCCCAAAGGTCAGCTAAAATTAAAGGCTTCAGGAAAGGCAAGGCACCTATAGACGTAGTCAAAAAAATGTATGAACCTGAAATAAGACAGGATGTTATTAATGATGCCGTAATAAAAAAATTCTATGAATTGGTTGAAGAAAAGAATTTTAAACCTGTAGGTCGACCTAATTTAGTTCCGGAAAGAATGGAAATGGAAAAAGATGTAATTTTTAAAGCAACCTTTGAAGTTTATCCAGAGATAAGTTTAGGGAACCTTAGTCGATTAAGTTATACCAAGGCTGTGAGTTCAGTTGAAGAGGAAGATATAAATAAAACCATAGAAAACATTAGAAAAAGGATGTGCGCTTGGGAGCCAAAAGAAGGGAATTCTTCTTCAGGAGATCAAATAAAAATAGACTTTGTAGGCAAGATTGATGAAGAAGAATTTGAAGGAGGTTCCGCGAAAGATTTTGCTGTGGAAATAGGGTCTAAGTCAATGATTGAAGGCTTTGAAGATGGGTTGATAGGTTTAAAAAAATCTGACAACAAAGATTTAAATCTCACATTTCCAGAAGATTATGGGAAAACTGAATTGGCGTCTAAAAAGGTAGTTTTTAATGTAGAAGTGAAAGAAGTTTTAAAACCTAAATTACCTGCTTTAAATGAAGAGTTTTTTAAGAGCACTGGCTTAGAAGCTAAAAATACAAATGAATTTAAGAAAGAGATAAAAAATAAATTGGAGGAAGATCTAAAAAATCTAATAGAAAATAAATCCAAAAGCAGCATCTTAGATTCTTTAAGAGAAGCTCATGCATTTGAAGTTCCAAATGCCATGATAGAGTCAGAAGTTAACAATATGAGACAAGATGCAGCTAGAAGAGTTGGCATGGATCCCAAAGATATGAATGAAGATCTTTTTCCTAAAGAAACCTTCGAAGAGGAAGCTAAAAAAAGAGTTAGTGTTGGGGTTATATTAAATAAAATTATTGAAGAAAAAGGTATTAAAGCAGACGGAGAAAGGGTAAGAAAAATGATTGAAGATCGCGCTTCTATGTACAAGGAACCTCAACAAGTTGTCAATTGGTTCTATTCGAACGAGGAACAGCTAAGAAGCATAGAATCTATTTCTTTGGAAGAGCAAGTGATAGAAATTCTGTTATCTGAAGCAAAGGCTGTAGAAGAGGAACTAACTTATGAAGAATGTGTCACAGGACATAATTAACTTGATTTTTTAACCTTTAACCCAAAATAGTATTAAATAATAGGTATGAGTAGCACAAAAGACATTAGATCTACCAATCAATTGGTCCCTATGGTGGTTGAACAAACCCCTAGGGGCGAAAGAGCCTATGACATTTATTCTAGATTACTTAAAGAGAGGGTAATCTTTTTGACTGGTCCTATAGAAGATATAGGAGCCAATTTAGTGGTAGCGCAATTGCTTTTCTTGGAAGCAGAAAATCCTGATAAAGATATATCTCTATACCTTAACTCTCCAGGTGGTTCTGTAACTTCTGGGCTTTCAATATATGACACTATGCAGTTTATAAAACCTGATGTAAGTACACTGTGTGTTGGACAAGCTGCTAGCATGGGTGCAGTTCTATTAGCTGGAGGAGCTAAAGGTAAAAGACATGCTTTGCCAAATTCTAGGGTTTTAATCCATCAAGTGATGGGAGGTTTTCAGGGACAAGCTAGTGATATAGAAATACACGCACAAGAAATACTTTCCATTAAAGAAAAATTAAACAATATTCTTGCCACTCATACGGGACAAAAGATAGATAAAATAACAGAAGATAGTGATAGAGATAATTTCATGTCTCCTGAAGAAGCTGTTGAATATGGCTTAATTGATAGTGTAATGGAGACTAGATCTTAGAGGAATTTATGACTGAGAAAACAGGCAATAATGAGGAGAAGCTACTTTTTTGTTCGTTTTGTGGCAAGAATCAAAATGAGGTTAGAAAATTAATAGCCGGCCCATCTGTATATATTTGTAACGAGTGCATTGATCTTTGTAATGACATTATTCAAGAAGAGATAAAGGAAGCAGCTGATACAACTGAAGAAGAAAGCTTTCTGGTACCAAAGGAAATTAAAGAAATTTTGGATCAATATGTCATCAGTCAAGAGGGAGCTAAAAAGAATCTTTCTGTAGCTGTCTACAATCACTATAAAAGACTTAGAGAAGAATCTAAGCAGAATGACCAAGATGAGGTAGAGCTTACAAAAAGTAATATCTTATTATTGGGACCTACAGGATCAGGGAAAACTTTATTAGCTCAAACCTTAGCCAGGTTGTTAGATGTCCCTTTTACAATTGCAGATGCAACTACTCTAACTGAGGCAGGGTATGTTGGTGAAGACGTCGAGAATATTATCCAAAAATTACTTCAAAAATGCGATTACGATATTGAAAGAGCCCAACTTGGTATCGTGTACATAGATGAGATAGATAAAATTGCAAGAAAATCCGACAATCCTTCTATTACAAGGGATGTTTCTGGAGAAGGAGTGCAGCAAGCCCTTTTAAAACTGATTGAAGGCACAGTAGCCTCAGTTCCGCCTCAGGGGGGTAGAAAGCATCCTCAGCAAGAGTTTTTACAAGTTGATACTTCGAATATTCTTTTTATTTGTGGGGGCGCTTTTTCTGGCCTAGAAAACATTATCAGGCATAGATGCGAAGAAACTGGAATAGGTTTTGGAGCTACGGTTACTTCTATAAACCAAATAGGAAAGTCCGATGAACTAATCAGTCAGGTCCAACCCGAAGATTTAATTAAATACGGTTTAATCCCAGAGTTTGTAGGCAGACTTCCTGTTACTTCTACGCTCAAAGAACTAGATGAAGAGGCCTTAGTTAAGATATTAACTCAACCTAAAAATGCTTTAACAAAACAGTTTAAACGTCTTTTTGAAATGGAAGGGATAGAGCTTGATATCAGAGAAGAAGCCTTGCATGAGATAGCAAAGAAAGCAATGGAAAGAAAAACAGGAGCTAGGGGACTAAGGTCTATTATAGAAAGAATTCTAATGGAAACTATGTATAAAGTTCCGTCTGAAACAAATTTACAAAAAGTGGTAGTAGATGCATCTGTTATAAAGGGTGACAGTGAACCTCTATTAGTTTATGAGAAAGTAAAAGAGAAAAAAAGCGGCTAATTATTTAATAAATCAGACTAATTATGACTACTCCAAGAACTGAAAATTTACCACTCCTGCCTTTGAGGGATGTAGTCATTTTCCCCTCAGTTGTTACACCCCTATTTGTAGGAAGAGAAAAATCTATAGTAGCTTTACAGGCCTCAATGGCAGCTGACAAACAAATCATGCTAGTAGCTCAGAAGGATCCTCAAAAGGATGATCCTAAAAAGAAAGACATCTATGAGGTTGGAACTATTGCTACCATTTTGCAATTGATAAAACTTCCTGATGGAACAGTCAAAGTCTTGGTTGAAGGCTTTCAAAGAGCAAAGCTTATTGAAATAAAAGACTATAAAGATTACTACGCAGCTAACATTAGTGCTCTCGATGAGGAAGAAGAAACTCAAGAATTAAAAAAGTATGTACCAAGTCTAAGGAAGAACTTTCAAGAGTATGTAAAGCTAACGAGGAAGGCTACTCCTGAAGTTTTGAGTACGGTAAATTCAATTGACTCTTTAAGTAAGCTTTCAGACACTTTGGTAGGTCATTTATCAGTAGGACTAAAAGAAAAACAAGACATTCTTGAGACTTTTTCCTTAAAGGAAAGAGCTGAAAAGATTCTTTCTCATTTAGCTTCTCAATTAGATTTAACAAAAGTTGAGAAAAAGATAAGAGGGCGAGTTAAGAAACAAATGGAGAAAAGCCAGAAAGAGTACTATTTGAACGAGCAGATGAAAGCTCTAAAAAGGGAACTAGGAGAACTGGATGATTCGGAAGAAGCAGCGGTTTTGGAAAAACAAATTCTAGAAGCTGGTATGTCTAAGGAAGCTGAACAAAAGGCTCTTAATGAATTACAAAAGTATAAAATGATGTCTCCCATGTCTGCTGAGGCTTCTGTTGTAAGAGGTTATATAGATTGGATAGTTAGCATTCCCTGGAAGAAAAAAAGCAAGATCCAAACTGACCTTAAGAAGGCAAGTAAAGTCTTGAATATAGATCATTATGGTTTAGAGGAAGTAAAAGAACGAATACTCGAATACTTGGCAGTACAGAAGAGAGTAAAAAAACTAAAAGGACCTGTTATATGTTTAGTTGGTCCTCCAGGAGTTGGGAAGACTTCTTTGGGTGAATCAATTGCTAGAGCCACAAATAGGAAGTTTATTAGAATGTCTTTAGGTGGTGTTAGAGATGAAGCTGAAATCAGGGGTCATAGGAGAACTTATATCGGATCTATGCCCGGAAGGATTCTTCAAAAGTTGTCTAAATCTGGAGTAAAGAATCCTCTGTTTCTACTGGATGAAGTGGACAAGATGGGAATGGACTTTAGGGGTGACCCTGCTTCAGCTTTACTGGAAGTGCTGGACCCTGAACAGAACCATACCTTTAATGATCATTATCTTGAAGTTGATTATGACTTGTCTAATGTAATGTTTGTGTGCACAGCGAATAGCATGAATATCCCTCCAGCTTTACTAGATCGTATGGAGATAATTAGACTGCCTGGCTATACAGAAGACGAGAAAGTAAATATTGCTGATCGATATTTAATCCCTAAACAAATGAAGAATAATGGGATTAATGAAACTGAATTAAAAATTACAAAGGATTCAATAAAGGACCTTATCAGATACTTTACTAGAGAAGCAGGAGTTAGAGCTCTGGAAAGAGCAATTTCTAAAATATGCAGAAAATTAGTAAAAAATAATTCTGATAAAAAGAAGCCAAGGAAGTTAATTCTAAAACCAAATTTACTTGAAGAATTTTGTGGGGTTAGAAAATTTGAATATGGTGAAACAGATGAAATAGACAGAATAGGTCAAGTAACAGGATTAGCTTGGACCCAAGTTGGAGGAGAGTTGTTGACTTTGGAAGCTGCGAGTTTCGATGGTAAAGGTAAGATAATAAAAACTGGTTCCTTGGGTGATGTAATGCAAGAATCAATTCAAGCTGCTATGTCAGTTGTTCGTTCAAGGGCAGAGTCCTTGGGTATAGATCCAAGTTTTTATGAAAACCAAGATGTGCACATACATGTTCCTGACGGAGCCACTCCTAAAGATGGACCCAGTGCTGGGATTGGAATGTGTACTGCAGTAGCCTCAGTTCTATCAAAGATTCCAGTGAGGGCAGATGTCGCAATGACCGGAGAAATAACTCTGAGAGGAGAAGTTTTGAAGATAGGCGGACTGAAAGAGAAGTTACTGGCGGCTAGAAGAGGCGGAATTAAAACGGTATTAATACCTCAAGGTAATGTCAGAGATTTGAAAGAAATACCTGACAATATTAAAGATGAGCTTGAAATAAAACCGGTGAAGTGGATAGATGAAGTGCTCGATTTAGTATTAACACGACAACCGGTCCCCTGGGAAAAGGAAGAAGAAATACCCCAAAAAGTTTCTACAAAAAAGAAACAATCTTCAAAAAAGTCGATAGGGACTCACTAATATTTAGTTAAAACCTGCTTGACAACCTATATTAGGGGAGTTTTAATCACTAGAACCAGTCTGAGTATTTCAGACTTAGCTTAATAGATTCTAGGAGATAAATGTGAATAAAGCACAATTAATAGATTCGGTAGCCTCAGCAGCCGATTGTTCTAAAGCTGATGCCGGGAGAGCGGTGGATGCAACTTTAAGTGCCATTGGTGGCAGTCTTTCCGGAGGGGATAATGTTTCTCTTGTAGGTTTTGGAACCTTTAGTGTTCGTCATAGAGCAGCAAGAATGGGTCGTAACCCTCAGACGGGAGCTGCTATACATATCAATGCTTCAAAATCAGTCGGTTTTAAAGCAGGTAAAGCATTAAAAGAAAGTCTTTAAAAAAGAACTTAAAGAAAAATTAGAGCGCGCCTAATTGGCGCGCTTTTTTTTACAAACGAAATAATGGCTGGAATCAAAACTATTAGGGACAATCTAACTGGTACTTTTTCTAAGATCATAGTAGGAGCAATTGCCGTAACATTTGCTATGTTCTTTGGATGGGGAACTATGTTCTCCAATAGTGACGTAAACATCATTGCTTCTGTAAATGGAGAAAAAATTGATTTATACGACTTGGATCTTGAAATGGCCAGAGTCCAGTCAATTCTTGCTCAAAGATTCGAAGACCCAGATTTCACAGTTGAAGAAGAAACGCTAAAATCTTTGGCATTAAATTCATTAATAACTGATGCATTAATTTTAGATTTCCTTAAACAAAACCAAATTGAAGTTTTAGATTTAACTGCTTATAAACTGCTCTCAAAGAATGAAATTTTTCAAGACAACGGCGAATTTAGCTTGGGAAAAGTAAATACATTTGCCCGACAGAATGGATTTTTGCCAGGTAAATATATAGAGAGTATCAGTGACGACATAGCGATAAATTATTGGAGGATGGGTTTAGGAGCCAGTTCTTTTATAACCTCAAAAGAGCTAAATCAAAATATCAAACTGGCCAATCAGACCAGAGATGTAACTTTCACAAAGATTAATCAAGCAGAAATAGAGGGAAGTATTAAGTTAGCAGATGAAGAGGTTTTAAATTTTTTTGAAGAAAACCCTTCTTTTTTTCAATCGGAAGAAAAAGCTAAAGTTAATTTTATAGAGATATCTTTAAAAGAGCTTGAAGAAAAACTAATGATAGATGAAGTGGTAATTAAGAACGAGTACCAAGCCTATTTAGATTCCTTTGACTCAACAATTAGAAGATCAGCTTCCCATTTAATGTTAAATATTTCTGAAGAAAGGAATGAAGAAGAGGCTTTATTGTTAGCTGGGGAGATAAAGAAAAAAATAGACAATGGGAATGATTTTCAAAAATTAGTCCAAGAATTTTCTGATGATGAAGGAACTAAGAACTCAGGTGGGTCATTAGGAGTAAGCGACGGTAATGCCTTCCCGGAAGAATTTGAAATAGCCCTAGAAAATATGGAAGAAGGGCAAGTTAGCAATCCAATTTTTTTGGACACTAGTATCCACTTATTAAAACTAACAAGTATTCAAACTCCCATTCCAGAAGAATACGGATTGAAGAAAGAAGGAATAAAACAAAGTTTGGTTGAAGAAGCAGCTAATTTAGAATATATAGATTCAATAGAGTTAGCAGCTGAATTAACCTACACCTCTGATAATTTAGAAGCTTTGGCAAAAGAATTAAATATGCAAATAAAAACAAAAAACTTCTTTTCAAAAGGCGAGGCGGAAGGGTTATTCAAAGAGAGAAGTTTATTGACCTCCATATTCGATGATCCTTCTGTGAAGAAAGGAAGCCTGAGTGAACTAATAGAGATAAATAACCAATATGGAATTGTTTTTGAGTTGGAAGGTTTCCAAGAAAAGAAAACCAAAGATTTTCTAAGCGTAAAAGAGGAAGCAAAGAGTCTTCTTACAAATAATTTAATCAGAGAAAAGATGAATCTGTTGGAAAGAAGTATGGTGGGCAAAATGGACGGAGGATCTTCTCTAGAGGAAGTATCAAAAGAAAACGAATTAAAAGTAGAGTCTTATAAATCTGTTAGTCGGGATTCGTCCTTATTTACCCAAAATGTTTTGGTGGAGATATTTAATGAACCTAAAACTAATATAGGCAGGTCTTATTCTTCAGTATCCCTAACAAATGGGGACACCTTAATTTTCCGCTTAGATAAAGTTACTTATTTGAATAACGAAGTAGCAGAAGACCAAAAGGACTCTTTAGAAAGTTTCTTTTTAGAGGAGAGATCTGAATCTGAGCTAGTTGATTTGCAAATAAGTATGCAAGATTCTGCTTCAGTATTAATTAATTAGAATCTTCTAAAGATCCCATAGCGGTAATATTAAAGCCAGCGTCGACAAAAAGAGTTTCACCTGTAATTCCACTCGCTAGGTCTGAAGCCAAGAAGGTTGCAGCATTTCCAACTTCTTCTGTAGATACGTTTCTGCCTAAAGGAGCTCTGCTGGCGTTATAGGAAAGCATTTTTCTAAAGTTTTTAACCCCAGAAGCAGCTAGAGTCTTAATGGGGCCAGCTGAGATTGCATTAACTCTATGACCTTCTTGACCTAATGAAGCGGCTAAAAATCTTACACTAGCTTCCAAACTAGCTTTGGCTAGGCCCATCACATTGTAATTTGGTAAAGTTTTTTGTGATCCAAGATAAGAAAGAGTGATTAAAGATCCATTCCTACCTTTCATAGATTCTTTTCCCGCTTTAGCAAGTGCCACGAAGCTATATGCACTAATGTCATGAGCAATTTTAAATCCTTCCCTAGTTGTAACATCAACAAAATTGCCGTCAAGTTCGCTGGAAGGGGCGAAACCCACTGCATGTACAATGCAATCTAAACCATCCCACATTTTGTTTAATTCAGCAAAAACCTCATCAATTTCTTTGTCTATACCTACATCACATGGAAGACATATTTCAGAACCCCAATCTTTTGCCAATCGCTCTACCTTCTGCCTTAACCTTTCATTTTGGTAAGTGAATGCGAGATTTGCCCCATGATTAGCCATGGAAGCTGCTATACCACTAGCTATGGAGTGCTTATTGGCTACCCCAACTATCAGTACATTTTTACCCTTTAGTAGTGTCATATTATTCCATTGTCTTTAAAAGACTGCTTACAAGGCAAATAACACTATTCTTATACTAGTAAGGGATCTTTTAGAATGGAGAATTATATAATATATGACATTCTCAGAGTTTTATTTTTTAATATCTAAGATAGAAAAACGGCTAAATGACAAAAAAGTAGCATAAATCTCACAATGTGCGTAAAATCTGGGAATAATTTGGGCAAAGGGCTTGGTTTGTCCTGTTTTTTAACTACTTAGAAGTTTTTAGGGGAGTTATATGAAAACTAGATTTAACTTAACAAAGATTTTAGCGTTATCAGCATTAGTTGCGGTGTTCTTTGCACCTGTAACTCTAAATGCAGCTGATGATGATGAAGCCGATGTAGAAGAGGTAGTTGTTACCGGTTCAAGAATTAAAAGGGATTCAATTAATTCTGCTCAGGTAATTACAACAATCACAGCACAAGATATAGAGCAGAGTCAGGCTCTTATCACTGCTGATGCATTGAGACTTTCTACTTACAATACATTCGGTTCATATCCATCGACAGCAGGAAATAGCGCTATGTCAAACACTACTATCAGTCTTAGGGGACTGGGTGGTGGAAGAACATTAGTTCTTATGGACGGCAGAAGATTACCGGGTTCGCCTCATTTAGGGGGTTCTGGTGCTGCTAATATTAATATGATACCGACAGTTTCAGTAGATCGTATTGAAATAATGCCTGACGGAGCTTCAGCAATCTACGGATCTGATGCGATTGCGGGTGTGGTCAATGTTATCACTAAGAAAGGTTTTGATGGTATGGACATCCAAGTCAGAACTGGTGATAGATCCAGAGATGATGGGATGGAGATGGCTCTGTCAATGCTTTTTGGAGCTACCAATGAAAAAGGTTACGTCACTGTTGCGCTTGAGCATGATGAAAGGGACGAAATTTATCTTAAAGATAGATGGTATACAGCTGCTAGAGCCAATGACGAAAATGGTGATGGCGTAATTGATCTATACTTTGAAACGTATGGACTGAGTTGGTATTCAAGAAACTTAGCAGATCCTGTAACAGGAAACATTGCTGCAGCGCCTACTTGTGAAGGTAATATAGATGGATCTACAACTCCTTGGTGGGGACCTAATTTTGGTGGAGCAGCTTTTGGACAGGGTGCTACAACTACAGGTTCTTACGCAGGTGCACAACCTAGAGGTATTTGTGGATATGCTTGGGCAGATATCATGGTTCAAGACGCAGGTTTATTTAGAGATACATTTACCTCAAATGTTGAACATGAAATTAACGATAAATTAACTTTCTACAGCAGAGCTAGTTTCGTAAGAAATGAATCAGTGGGCCGTTTTGCGCCTCCTGCTGCTAGATACCCAGGTATTCTTGCTTCAGATCCTGCAAACCCATATGACGTAGCAGTTACGGGTTACTGGAGATGGACAGAAATCGGAAACAGGGGCATGCACTTTGTTGATCAGTCATCTGATTGGGTTGGTGAGTTAAGATACGAACCATCAGATAACGTTGAAGTTACTGTCAGTCACCAAGTTAATAAATTTTACGGTACTGATATAGGTAGATACTACCTCGACTATGCTGGTCTTGCTTCTAACCTATATTACGAAACACCTTTTGGATCTGAGGATGGTCTTTATGCTTTGTCTGCAACAACTGTAGTCGAGTATGACAATCACTATGAGAAAACAGATATTATTGCTCAAATCAGCGATCTTTGGGAACTCCCCGGTGGTTCTGCAGCTATGGTTGTGGGCTACGAAGGATTTGATAATATCTACTCAGCTCAATATGACAAGCACTCAGAAGGGGGCTATGTTGGTGGTTCAGCTGGTAACTCAGGAGCAGGTACTAGGTCGGTAGATTCATATTTTGCTGAAGTCCTATTCCCTGTAGCGAATGGTCTTGAGGTGAATGCTGCTGTTAGAAGTGATGATTATTCCGACGTGGGAGGAAATGATTCCTTCAAAGTTGGCATACTCTGGGAAGGTAATAAAGGCACCTCTATAAAAGCTAATACTGGAACGGGCTTTAGGGCTCCTACCATGGATACTTTATATGGGGTTACAACCTTTAGTGCTAATACAGCAACTGACTACTTAGCTTGTGCTAACGCTGGTATTTCGCAAAGTGGATGTGCTTCAAAGCAGGTATCAACTTTGATCACTTCAAATCCTAATCTTGGAGCTGAAAGTTCAGACTCAACTGTTTTCAGCATTTCTCAAGACTTGGGTGAATTGACACCAGCTTTAGAGAACGTGAGTGTGAGACTTGACTGGTACAACATTGCTATGGAAGACTTAATTTCTTCTGTATCAACTCAAGATGTACTTTATTCTGACTTTACTAACGGTAACCTGTTAACAGGCAACTATGAGTATTACGATGCAACCGGACTGAAAGGTGATGGTTCTGCAGCTGGTGCTCCTGTTGGTACTGGTACTAGTTCGGCCTGTCCTTCTAACGCAACGTATTACAAGAGACTAGGTGTATCACCTGCTCTTTATACAATCAGAAGTTGTGCTAACGGAAGAATAGACTATGTTGGTGCTAGTTATGCTAACCAAGGAGAATATGAAGTTGAAGGTTATGACATCTTTGTTGATTACACTGTCGAATTCGGCGGTGGAGACTTAGACGTTACCCTCGAGTATTCTCACGTGACTGATTACGGCGGAGCTCCATTTATTGGTAGTAGCGCTCATCAGAACAACGCTGGGTTTAACGGACTACCTGAAGACAGGTA
>CAXFFS010000036.1:0-13478 GCA_964002385.1 uncultured Gammaproteobacteria bacterium
AGATTCAATTCCTAGACAAGATAAACTTTGGATGACAATCGCTGCTTATAATTTAGGTTTTAGCTACTTGAAAGAAGCCAGAGAAAAAACTCGAAATACTAATGCCAACGCAGACAGTTGGATTGAAGTTAGCAAAGCTTTGATGCTTATGGCCAAACAAGAAAAGGATCCTTCGATGGTTGTTAGAATTAATGAAGCTCTCGACTACGTACAAAAAGTGCAACTCTACTATAGGACTCTTTCTGTAAATAAAAGAAGTTCCTTTATTTAAGCTTTCTAACTCATAAATAACTTTTCTTTAAGGGCAGTGACTCTGTCCCTATGAGCTGCAGCCTCTTCAAATTCTAAATTTTTGGCATGCTTATACATCAAGTCCTCTAAAAGGTTAATTTCCTTTCTCATTTGATCGGCATCTTGTAATTCTTCCAAAGGGGTAAAATTAAAGATATCAAGTACCTTCTTGTTATTTTTAGCACGACCCCTTTTTCTTGTTGATCTTGCTCCTTCCATAATATCTAGTACCGATTTCTGTATTCCTTTAGGCGTTATGGAGTGTTTTTTATTAAAGTCTTCCTGAACTTTTCTTCTTCGGTTAGTTTCTTCAATGGCCCTTTGCATTGAGCCAGTAATCTTGTCGGCATACAGAATCGCTTTGCCAGAAATATGTCTTGCTGCCCTTCCAATTGTTTGTATAAGAGAGACATCAGACCTTAAGAAGCCTTCCTTATCGGCATCTAAGATAGCAACCAAAGCAACCTCCGGAATATCCAGGCCTTCCCTTAGTAAGTTGATGCCCACAAGAACATCAAATTCTCCGAGCCTGAGATCTCTGATGATCTCTATCCTTTCCACTGTGTCTATGTCGGAGTGCAAATACCTAACTCGAATACCATTTTCATCTAAATAATCAGTCAGGTCTTCTGCCATTCTTTTGGTTAACACAGTAACTAAAACCCTTTGATTCTTGGGTGCATATTTATGAATTTCTGAAAGTAAATCATCCACTTGGTTTGTGGCTGGTTTAACCTCAACTTCAGGATCTACCAAACCCGTTGGTCTAACCAGCAACTCAACTACTCTTCCCGATTTTTCCTTTTCATATTTTCCTGGAGTCGCGGAAACAAAGATTCTTTGACCCGATAGCATTTCCCATTCATCAAACCTTAACGGTCTATTGTCCAAAGCAACTGGGAGACGGAACCCGTAATCAACCAGAGTTTGCTTTCTAGAGCGATCTCCTCGAAACATACCGCCCAATTGTGGTAACGAGACATGAGACTCATCTATAAAAACCAGAGTGTCTTCAGCAAGATAGTCATACAAAGTTGGTGGCGGTTCGCCCGGTTGCCTGTCTGAAAGAAATCTAGAATAATTTTCAATCCCAGAGCAAAAACCAAGTTCTTGCATCATCTCAATATCGTATAAAGTGCGCTGTTCTAACCGTTGCGCTTCAACTAGTCTATTTTCTTTGTTTAACTCGTCTAGTCTCGTCACCAACTCTTCTTTAATAAATTCAACCGCCTTCAAAATTCTATCCCGTGAGGTGACGTAGTGGGACTTTGGATAAATTGTGGCTCGTGGGACATCTCGAATAATTTCGCCAGTTAAAGGATCAAAATATTTTAATGATTCAATCTCTTCACCCAATAACTCTATTCGTAAAGCTTCCTTTTCTGAGTCCGCAGGAAAAACATCTATTACATCTCCACGCACTCGGTAAACCGATCTTCTAAAGTCTGCTTCATTTCTTTCGTATTGCAGCTCAGCTAGTCTCCTTAAAAGTGCTCTTTGATTGATCTGTTCTCCTCGATCTAAATGAATAACCATTTGAAAATATCTTTTGGGATCTCCTAATCCATAGATTGCGGAAACTGAAGCAACTATCACCACATCTCTTCTTTCCATGACCGCTTTTGTGGCTGATAAACGCATTTGGTTTATGTGTTCATTTATAGAAGCGTCCTTTTCAATATAAATGTCTGTCGTAGGCACGTAAGCTTCGGGTTGATAATAATCGTAATAAGAAACGAAGTATTCAACGGCATTATTGGGTAAGAATTCTTTGAACTCTCCGTACAGTTGTGCAGCCAAAGTCTTATTGTGAGCCATGATGATGGCCGGTCGCTGCAGCTCTTCAATTACCTTTGCCATTGCAAAAGTCTTACCCGATCCAGTAACACCCAATAAGGTTTGATTCAGGAGTCCACTATTAATACCTTCAACTAATTCTTTAATGGCCTTAGGCTGATCTCCAGCAGGGTCAAAATCTGAAATAACTTTGAGTTCTTTAGACATAAGCTTTATTAGAAATTTATTATAAGCTTTGAAGTAGTTATAATTAACTTATTCCCCGATAGCTCAGTTGGTAGAGCAAATGACTGTTAATCATTGGGTCGCTGGTTCGAGCCCAGCTCGGGGAGCCAAATTGCAAGGAGCTTACAATTAAGGCTCCTAAAATACACAGAGATGGCTTCAAGACTTTTTAACCCAACTACCGATGAACCTTTTGTTCTAAGTAGATCTAGAGTGGACAACTTCATTGAATGCGCTCGGTGTTTTTATTTAACAAATAGACTCGGAATAGCCAGGCCTTCAACTTTTCCGTTCAACCTAAACAATGCGGTGGACGAACTTTTAAAAAATGAATTTGATAACTACAGAAAAAAACAAGAGCCTCACCCTATACAATCAGAGAACAATTTAAATGCCATTCCTTATGAACATCCTGATCTGGATAAATGGAGAGAATCTCTTAGACATGGTGTAAAGAGATATCACGAGCCTACCAATCTAATCCTCAGAGGGGGAATAGATGACGTATGGATAGACAAAAAAACTAATCAACTGATAGTTGTAGACTATAAGGCAACTTCAAAAAAAGGTGAAGTTACACTGGATGCTGATTGGCAAATTAGTTACAAACGACAAGTAGAGTTTTATCAATGGCTGTTTAGAGGCAACTCCTTTGATGTATCGGATACGGCCTATTTTGTTTACTGCAATGGGATTAAAGATAAGTCAGAGTTCAATAATAAATTAGAATTCAAAGTTAAATTAATTCCATATATAGGAAATGATCAATGGGTTGAGCCCACACTACTGGACCTTAAGTATTGTCTTTTAGCAGAGGAGCCACCAAAAGCTGCAGATGATTGTAGCTACTGCAGATACGTAACTAAAAGCCTAACTATTTAACTATCTTCTTCTCCAGAAGGTTCCTTCTTTAGAGTCTTCTAAAATTATATTTTGCTCGAATAATTGATCCCTTATCCCGTCAGCTGCTGAATAATCTCCGCTGTCTCTTGCCTTTTCTCTTTTATCTATAAGCGCTTCGATCTCAGATTCTTTTACATTAACTCCAGACTTAAGGAATACTTCAGGATCTTGTTGAAGTAAGCCCAAAGGTTTAGATAAATGGATTAATTCATTAACCAATAATTTTGTCCTTTCTTGATCCCCAGTCTCTTTTGCTTTATTAACTGCTTTAGCCAGATCAAATAAGACGGCCAAAGCTTCGGGTACATTAAAATCATCATCCATAGCTTGTTGAAATTGTTCGGTATGTGAGCTCTTAGCTGCTTCACCTTCGTCGGATATATCTACATCATGGATAGAGGTATAAAGTCTATCCAAAGCGGCTTTTGCTTCTTCTAAAGCTGTTTCTGAGTAATTGACCGGGCTTCTGTAGTGACTGGATAACAAGAAATATCTAATAACTTCATAAGGGTAATTCTTCAAAGCATCCCGTATGGTAAGGAAATTATCCAGTGACTTAGACATTTTCTTTTTGTCTATTCTTAAAGGCCCTGTGTGCATCCAATATTTAGCAAATTTATTGCCAGTAGCTGACTCGGATTGAGCTATTTCATTTTCATGATGAGGAAACTTTAGATCTGATCCTCCTGCGTGGATATCGAAGCTTTCCCCTAAAGCATCCATACTCATTGCCGAACACTCTATGTGCCAACCTGGTCTTCCTTTTCCCCAAGGAGAATCCCAAGCTAAACCTTCGTCTGATCTTTTCCATAGGACAAAATCAGCTGGATTCTTTTTTTCTTTATCTATTTCAATCCTGGCACCGGAAAGAATTTCATCCATCTTTTGATTTGATAATTTTCCATAGTTTGGAAAAGACTCCACCGAGAAATAAACATCCTTTCCTTCGTGATAAGCATAGCCTCCTTCTATCAATTTATTAATCAGCTCCAGGATTATTTGGATGTTTTCTGTTGCTCTTGGCTCCTTGTCCGGTGAAATCATGCCCAGAGCATTAAAGTCAGAAGTCATTCTTTCAACGTATCTATTGGTTAAAACAGAGGGGTCCTGTTTCGTTTCTTCTGCTCTCATTAGTATTTTGTCATCAACATCCGTAATATTTCTAATGTAATTAACTTCTATGTTCTTGGAGCGAAGGTATCGAACGATCATGTCGAAAGACAGGAAGGTTCTAGCGTGCCCAATATGACAATCGTCATACACAGTCATTCCACAAACATAGATACTGATCTTTCCAGTTTCGGCAGGCGATAAATCCTCTTTTTTTCCTGATAAAGAGTTAAATATCTTCATATTTTACTGGCTTTCTCTAAACGTTCTATCACTCTTTCCTTACCCAACAGCGTACTCAACTGGTCTAGTTTAGGACCTGACTCCTGTCCCGTTAAGGAAATTCTAATTGGCTGATAAAGCTCTTTGCCTTTCTTGCCAGAAGTGGAGGATAAGTCTTTCATGGACTCCGTCCAGCTCGGCCAATTTTGTAAAAAGGCTTCTTTGGCAAGACCAAAGAACTCGTTACCAGAAGCTTTAATAATATTTTTAGCTTCTTTCGAGAGCTTAAAATCAGCACTCATAATATTGTTGGCCAAAGAAATGGCTTCTTCAGGGAAAGCGATGTTTTCACGTATAGTTTTTACAAAAAGTCCGCTATCAATATCTTTGGGCAATAAACCTTCTAAAAACGGATTAAGCCAGTTGTTAAGTTCTTCATCTGATTGTGCTTCTACAACCTGCTTCTGCCAAAAGTTTAGTTGCTGTATATCAAAGCGACTTGGAGAACTGGAAATTTTATTGGTGTCAAAAACCTTAGCTAGAGCAGTTAAATCTCTAACTTCGTTATCCCCAATAGTATGCCCTACTCTAGCAAGATAATTAGCAACAGCTAATGGGAAGTAACCTTTCTCTTTTATCTCTTGGATCGATAAGCTCCCGTTTCTTTTCGATAAGGGGGAGCCGTCATCACCTGTAAAAAGAGCAATGTGGGCATATTCTGGAATATCTAATTGCAAAGCTTCTAACAAGGCAATCTGTCTTGGGGTATTGCTCAAGTGATCATCGCCGCGCACCACTAAATTAATTTTCATTAATGCATCATCAATGGCATTGGCATACATGAAAGTGGGACTGCCATCTTCTTTTTTAACGATAAAGTCATCCAGATCATCAGAATTAAAACTCTGCTCTCCTTTAATTAAGTCATTAAAGGCTATTGTCTTTTTCTTTGGAATTCTAAATCTATAAACAGGCTTAGAGCCTTTTTCAAATTCTTTTTGAACATCTTCTTTCGAAGCATCAGACCAAATTCCTGGGTACCTAGGAGGTTTTCCAGCTGCTAATTGGTTCCTCCGTATGACCTTTAGCTCTTCTTCAGTTGCAAAACAAGGATAAATTAAATCCTTATCAATCAATTCCACATAAAATTTCTCATAAAGTTGATTTCGTTCAGATTGGAAATAAGGGTCTTGAGGACCGCCGGTTCTTGGTCCTTCCTCCCAATTTAAATCCATCCAAGTTAAATCATCGCAAATTAATTCGGCAAACTCTTTTTTTGACCTTTCTTTGTCTGTGTCTTCAATACGAAGGATGAAACTCCCTTTTGATTGTTTGCTCAAAAGAAAATTTAACAGGGCTGTACGCAAATTACCTAAGTGCATTAAGCCTGTGGGACTTGGGCAGAATCTTGTTTTTTTTGTGGCCATCCGATTAATAAAATGGAAGCAAGTCTATAAAGTTCGTATTATATCGCTCCAGATTAATCAATTTGAAAGAAAATGAAGCAACTTGCATTTATTATTGCCCTAATCTTACTTGTTTTAGGTATATTTTTGCTTGTTCCGCTATCAGAAAAAGAAAAGGAGATAAAAGTGGTAACTTTTGAAACAACAATGGGTCCTATAGTAATAGAGCTATTCGAAGAGGATGCTCCCATAACAACAAAAAATTTTTTAGATTATGCAAACAGTGGTTTTTATGATGGAACTCTTTTCCATAGAGTTATTCCGGGTTTCGTAATTCAAGGTGGAGGTTTAGAGCCGGGAATGCAAGATAAGTCAGGAAATCCTCCGATAGAAAACGAAGCTAATAATGGCCAAAAAAACTTAAAATGGAGCCTCTCTATGGCACGTACAAATGATCCAAATTCTGCTACCTCTCAATTTTTTATTAACCTAGAGAATAACTCTAATCTAGACCATACAGCAGAAACCCCTCAAGGATGGGGCTATGCAGTTTTTGGTACAGTTATTGATGGATTTGAGACAGTCGAAGCCATAGCGTCTGTATCTACAGGCAGTTCAGGTCATCATCAAGACGTTCCACTTGAAGACATTACCGTTCAAAAGACAAAGGTTACGAAAGAGTAAATTTTATGGCTTATTGCTTCATTTCTGATCTTCATCTTCAAGAAGAAAGGCCTGAAGTGACAGAAGCTTTTTTATCTTTTTTAGACACCACTGCAAAACAAGCAGAGCGCCTTTATATCCTAGGAGATCTTTTTGAAGTCTGGATTGGAGACGATCTAAAGAGTGAGCTTTCCCATTTAATTAAAGAAAAGCTGTTATTCCTTAAAGATGCATCAACTTTAGTTTTCGCAATGCACGGAAACAGAGACTTCCTGATTGGTGAGAAATTCTGCGAAGATTCCAGAGTAACCTTACTTGAGGATCCCTGTAAATTAGAATTATTTGGGAAAGATACCCTGTTGATGCATGGGGATTTACTTTGTACCAAAGATGTAGCCTACCAAGAATTTAGAAATACGAGCAGGAACCCTCAATGGAAGAAAGAGTTTCTAGATAAGCCAATTGAAGAGAGGGAGAAAATAACTCAAGAACTAAGAACAAAAAGTAAAAAGGCTACTAGTCAAAAGGAAGATGAAATCATGGATGTGTCTCCAGAAGCCGTAGAGGAAATTATGACAGCCCACGATGTAAAGCTTTTAATTCACGGTCATACTCACCGCCCCAAAGTTCACTCACTTGTAATAAATGAGACCCCTGCACAAAGAATAGTTTTGGGGGATTGGGATAAATCTGCCTGGTATATTTGGATGGATGATGGATCTTGTGAACTTAAGGAGCTTCCTATTGCTTGACTCTATTCTGCAGAAGCAATCCCAAGATAATTAAAATCAAGGCCAGTAGAAGCCTTGGATCACTAAGATAAATAACCGTTTCAACAGGATAAGCTATGGTTTTTTCCATTGCAGCCACTTTAAAGGCATGCTTACTTCCCATATTGGGATGCGTTACAACTTCCATAAAAGCTCTTCTGCTCTTATATCTCATTAAGGCAGCTTGATCCCATATCTCTGCCCCCTCTATTCCCACTAGGTCCATTGAAGGGTGAACCGCGTTACCTGCGAAAACAGGATGGCAAGCTCTTTTAAGAAGCTGTGCATACATATGCTCCATATACCGATCGAGCAATCTTTCCGCTGACTCTCCAGGCTCTGCACCCTCAACATCTTCTGGGTCATCATTCATATCGATATTATTAACCATCAAAAACTGCCTACCGGAGTCTTCCTCCATAAAGCGCTTAATTGAGATGTAGGATTCAGGTTCTAGAGGGTTAGAGTTTTTGGAAGCGTTTTCTTCAAACTTTCCTAAGAAGAACTCAATTTCTTTTTCATCTAATTTTCCACCAACGTCTGTGTACCAGAGAAAAAATCCTGCATAAATAACTAAAAGGCTTATCCAGATCTTCATAGTTTTCCTATTCAAACATCCATGTTACTAAAATCCTATTAAGTTAGAAGCTTTACAAAACTAACGTTTAAATATACTGTATATATATACAGTATTATTTTAATTAATCCTTATGGTTGTAAAGTATCTGGGTGACACCTCAGAGGGGGATTTTCCCCTTATAGAAATCCCTTATTTTCTAAATAGAGTCCGTGTTGGATGGCCAAGCCCAGCTGATGATTATGTAGAACGTCCTATTGATTTAAATGAATATTTAATCAAAAACCCAGCGGCAACCTATTTCGTGCGCGTCAGTGGAGATTCCATGATAGACGCATATATTGGTGATGGCGCCATACTGGTTGTTGACAGAAGCGTAGAACCTAAACATAAAAGCATTGTGGTTGCTGCTATCAACGGATCTTATGCATGTAAAAGGCTCTTAACTAAGCCAAAAGTCTGTCTTGCCTCAGAGAACTCCAAGTACGCCCCCATATTCATAAAAGAAAACGAAGAACTGGAAATTGCTGGTGTCGTAATTGCTGCAATAAATACCTATTAGACAATGACTTACGCTTTAGTTGACTGCAATAGTTTTTACGCATCTTGTGAAAGAGTGTTTAGACCTGATTTGAAAGACAGGCCAATTGTCGTTCTATCAAATAATGATGGCTGCGTTGTAGCACTTTCTAAAGAGGCAAAAAACGTTGGCATAAAGATGTGCGAACCTTGGTTTAAGATAAAAGATTCTTTCACCCGTCAGGGGGGAGTAGCATTTTCTTCAAACTATGAACTGTATGCAGATATCTCAGCCAGAGTCATGCAAACCCTGGAGCACTCTGCCCCTAGAATTGAGATATATAGTATAGATGAAGCCTTTTTAGATCTTAGTGGTATTAGTTTTTGTACTGGACTAGAGCAATTTGGTCGTGAATGCCAAGAAAAAATTAAACGTTGGACAGGTATGCCAGTTCGCGTTGGGATAGGTCCAACAAAAACTTTAGCTAAGGCTGCCAGTTATGGTGCAAAAAAATATGTAGCCACAGGCGGTGTTGTTGACCTATCAAAAAAAGAAAGGCAAAGAAAACTTATGTCTATCATGCCCATAGAAGAAATCTGGGGCGTGGGCAGTAGATTAAAACAACATCTCAATAAAATGGGTATTAAAACAGCTCTTGAGCTAGCTGACACCGACACGAAACTAATCCGAAGAAGATTCAGTATTGTCTTGGAGAGGACAGTGATGGAACTGAGAGGGTATCCTTGCATTGGTCTTGAAGAACACCCGTCTACAAAAAAAGAAATAGTGGTTAGCAGAACCTTTGGTAAAAAAGTAACCACCTTAGAATTAATCAATGAGGCTGTGAGTGATTACGCAGCAAGAGCGGCAGAGAAGCTAAGACGTGAAAATCAGTATTGCAGGGTTGTCTCCGTTTTTGCTAGAACGAACCCCTTTAGATTACAAGATCAGCAATACAGTAATATCTTGAGTTGTAAGCTTAATTCACCCACAAACGATACCCGCGATATCCTGCATGCCACCAAGATGCTCTCAAGAAGGGTCTACAAAAAAGGGTATAACTTTATAAAGGCCGGCGTGATGCTAAGTGACTTCTATGACAAGGATGTGTATCAAGCAGATTTTTTTATACCTAATTCCAGACGACCGAAAAGTGAAAAGCTAATGAAAACCATAGATAAGATTAATGCTTCTGGTGCAAGTAAAATCACGTTCGCTGCTCAAGGTATAAGGAAGCCATGGTCAATGCAGAGATACTTCCAATCACCAAAATACACGACTAACTGGGATGATCTGTTAGTTGTAAGATAACCTAAATACCACTATGAAACCTAAAAAGTGCATCTGGGGTGTTGATCAAATTAGATTCCATCTCACTGAGTGGCTTTAATCTTGCACTCCAATCTTCTCCAAATAAATCTTGATAGAGATTGAGGTAAAGGTCACAGTGTCTTGATTCTGCTTCGCATAGCTTGGAGTAGAAAGATCTAAGGGGCTTTTCCAAGTAACCAGCTAAGCAGTTAAAGCGTTCACAAGATCTTGCTTCAATTAGGGCACAGACCAGCAGAGAATCTTTAAGTCTATTTGGCTCAGTGATGGCTACCATCTGATGCAAACTGCTTGCATAACGGCCTGATTTTAAATTTCTGTAAGGAATTTTTCTCTTTTTGAGCAAGCTTGAAACCCTTTCAAAGTGAAGAAGCTCTTCTCTAGCTAATGGTGAAAGGTATGGGGATAAGTTTCTTTCAGGATATCTATGAATCAAAGATATAGCAGTGGTGGCTGCCTTCTTCTCGCAATGGGCATGATCAAGGAGCAAAACATCCAAAGAATCTAAAGCTCGATCAATCCAAGATCTTGGTGTTTTACTAAGGAGAATCTCTTCCCAAGGGTTAGACACGATAGTTATCTTCTAGCGCAAAATATCTTTGGTAATGAGCATCGGAAAGAGTAAATAACTCTTCTTCAATTAATCTTTTGAGTTCCACAAGTTCCACGTCTGGTTCGAAGAGAGGCTTTAAGCCAAATTCGCTAAGGTCATTTATTGATTGACTGGCCTGCTTAATCAGATCAAAGACCCAGCAATAAGGGTCAACTTTATCGTAATAAGATATTTTGAGAGAATCCAGTTTAGATTGAAGTAAGACCTGATTTTCAATAAAAATTTTTGATTTCATAATCAGTACTTTTAAAGATTCTAAACGATTCCAAACAGTTTCTTTTTGGATATCAGTATAGCCATTCCACTCAATTACTTCGTGATGAAACCTTTTGCATCCTCTGCAGACCTGATCACCAAATACTGTAGAACAGACACCTACACAAGGTGTTTTAACCTTTCTTTCCATATATTTGTATGATATCTAGAACTCTTTTGAACGCAACTTCTTATATCTCTTCTATGTTAGAATGCGCTCCCACCAAAAGCCTAATAATAATAAGTTTCTATGCTCAAAGAATATAGGAAACATGAACAAGAAAGACGCGCACAAGGTATTCCTGCGCTTGCTTTGAATGCTGAACAGGTAGCAGATTTAGTTGAATTAATAAAAGATCCCCCTGTCGGTGAAGAGGATTTCATTTTAGACATATTCTCTAATAAAGTTCCTGCAGGTGTTGATCAAGCTGCATATGTTAAAGCTGCCTTCCTGACTGATGTTGCCAACAGCAAAGTCTCCACTCCATTGATAACTTGTGAATCAGCAACAAGGCTTCTAGGAACGATGTTAGGAGGCTACAACGTTCAGCCTTTGATAAGCCTTTTGAATAATGAAGAAGTTGGAGATACGGCAGTAGAAGCTTTATCGAATACTTTATTAATTTTTGATTCTTTCCATGACGTGTTCGAATTGTCAAAAACTAATGAACGAGCTAAGAAAGTTATTTCATCATGGGCAGAAGCGGAATGGTTTTTAAATAAGCCAGCTGTTCCTGAACACATTACTGCCATGGTTCTAAAAGTAGATGGAGAGATTAATACTGATGACCTATCCCCCGGACCTGAAGCTTGGTCCAGGCCAGATATCCCCCTACACGCCTTAACAATGTTACAAAATACAGATTTTAAAGACCCTATTGGAACCATTAATAAACTTGAAGAATCAGACAACCCTGTCGCTTTTGTAGGTGATGTTGTCGGAACAGGATCTTCAAGAAAATCAGCAACTAACTCACTCTTATGGCACATAGGTGATGATATACCTTACATTCCCAATAAAAGAACTGGGGGAATCTGTCTCGGAGGAAAAATAGCACCAATCTTTTTTAACACTTTAGAAGATTCAGGGACTTTAGTTCTGGAATGTGATGTTACTAAGATGGAATTAGGAGACTGTATAAATATCTACCCTCATGAAGGACGAATATGTTCCAGTAATTCAGGCAAGGAATTAAGTTCTTTTGATCTTAAAAACCCAACCCTTCTGGATGAAGTAAGGGCCGGTGGAAGAATTCCTTTAATCATAGGTCGATCACTAACTGATAGAACTAGAGAAGCCCTCTCTGAAAAAAGTTCCACTGTATTTGTAAGACCAGAGAGTCAGAAAAAAAGTGATAAAGGTTATACCCTAGCTCAAAAGATGGTGGGAAGAGCTTGTGGAGTTGAAGGTATTAGGCCTGGAACCTATTGCGAACCTAGACTTTCTACTGTGGGGAGCCAAGATACCACCGGGCCTATGACTAGAGATGAACTCAAAGAACTCGCGTGTTTAGGATTTTCAGCAGATTTAGTTATGCAATCTTTTTGTCATACCGTGGCCTATCCAAAGCCCTCAGATATTGAAACTCACCACACTTTACCTGATTTCATACAAACCAGAGGTGGTGTAGCGCTTAAACCAGGTGACGGAATAATTCATTCCTGGATGAACAGAATGTTACTTCCTGACATGGTAGGAACAGGGGGCGACTCTCATACAAGATTCCCCTTAGGAATAAGCTTCCCAGCTGGATCGGGTTTAGTAGCTTTTGGTGCAACTTTAGGTTCGATGCCATTAGATATGCCTGAATCTGTTCTCGTCAAATTTACTGGCACAATGCAACCTGGTATTACGCTCAGAGATCTTGTAAATGCTATCCCTTACGCAGCTTTAAAAACTGGAAATCTAACTCTAGAGAAAGAGGGAAAAATAAATGTATTTTCTGGAAGATGCATGGAGATTGAAGGATTGCCTGACCTAAAAGTTGAACAAGCTTTTGAGCTTTCAGATGCTTCTGCAGAAAGATCTTCATCAGGATGTACCATCAAACTTAATAAAGAACCAATAATTGAATATCTTAATTCAAATATAGTTTTAATGAGATGGCTTATTTCAGAGGGCTATGGAGATGAAAGAACCATTGAACGAAGAGCTCAGGCAATGGAAGCTTGGCTCGAAAATCCTGAACTTCTTGAAGCTGACGAAGACGCTGAATACGCTGAAGTAATTGAAATTAATCTTGAAGAAATAAAAGAACCTCTTCTTGCTTGTCCTAATGATCCTGATGACATACGAACACCTTCCAACTTATCATGGGTGGTGGGATGTCCTTGCAAGCGGCTATTTATTTTACGGAATGTAGCTAATTCTGCAAGCTCAAAATAACCACTACGCGCCAAAGTAGCATACCAAACAGGAGAGATGTGTCCGTTTGAAAGAAAGAATAAATCTTCACCTCCACCATTCATACTGAATTTTTTATTATGATTCATTATCTCAAAATAAAGGGAGACAAAAAATTCTGCGCAACCAAGTGAACCGCCAGGATGTCCTGAATTGTTGGCATGTACCATTCTAAGAATATCTCTTCTTATTTGGGTGCAAATGCTATTTAATTCTGTAATATTTGGCTTTAATTGCCTTTTTTGGGGTGATATTTAAGAAAATTAAAATATTTAGAAAATGATTGAAGAAAAAATACCATAATCACTTAAAAAAGAACTTAGAACGAATTTATATGAAAAAGTTATTAAAGATGGCTCTTTTTTTGAATAATTTAGTAAAGAAATTTAGGAG
>CAXFFS010000037.1:0-13365 GCA_964002385.1 uncultured Gammaproteobacteria bacterium
CCCCAAGGAAGTTTATTGCCTTCATCATCTACTACTTTAATTTCAGTATGCATAAGTGGTTTACCAGCGGAGCCTAATTTTCTTTCAGCATCAGCAGCATCTAGTCCTACACCCCCAGGACTTGTTTCTGTCATTCCCCAACCCTGAATCATAGACACGCCTCTTTCTGACCAAGTCTTTAAAATTGCTTCCGCACAAGGAGCGCCTCCAATACCTGCAATTTTAAGATAAGAGAGATCAGTACTTTCAAATTCAGGATGATTCATCATAAATTGGTATGGTGCAGGCACTGCAAAGAAGTGGGAAACTTTGTATTCTGAATTTCCAAGAATGGATAAGGCCAATCCAGGATCGAACTCCTTTATGAGGATTAGTTCGCCACCAGCATGAAGCACCGGATTGGCATAACAGTTCATGCCGCCAGTATGAAATAAGGGCAAAACTACCAACTGGACAGTTTCCGGACTAACAAGAGCAGGAGCTGCCAAATTAATGCAATTATAAAGTTGCATTCTGTGGTTAATCATTGCCCCTTTAGGATGCCCTGTGGTTCCCGAGGTATACATAATCATGATTAAATCATCATGGTTGGTTGGAATACTTTCATAATTGCCGTCTGATTCGTTAAGAGCACTTTCGTATTGACTTGAAATATCTTGATTATCAATCTGTAAAGAGTCTTTTATCTGGCAATCCTTTTGAAGTTCTAAGGCTATATCCAAAAAAGCTGCTTCATAAACTAATACGCAAGGAGAACTGTCATTTAGGATGTATTCAAGTTCAGGCTTGGTTAATCTCCAATTGAGTGGTAGTTCTATGGCACCTATTTTTGCGCAAGCAAACTCCAGTTCAAAAAATTCAGCGCAGTTATGTGATAAAATAGCTACTCTATCTCCTCTACCTACTCCATTTTTTTGTAACCACTCAGCTAATTTATTAGACCTAATATCCAATTCAGAATAGGTTAACTCTTTATTAACACTTAGATCTCTTATAGCAATTTTATTTGGACGAACATTAGCATGGTAAGCAGACCAATCGTAATAGTTAACCGTCATATTCTTATCCTTAAAAAACCATAACCATTACAATGTAAAAGACTATGACCACTCCCCAAATTCCAGCCAAAAGTCCTAATCTAGTCCCTATTTTTTCACCTTTAGAGAACTGCCATAAAAGAAACAGAACAGTGATGAAGAATAAATATACTATTACACCTAACAAGAGCTACTCTCCTTATAATTTTATTAAGAGAAACATATCATTAAGTTGAACAAAATAAAAACTCAAAATAGTATCCGACTACTAAAATATGCGTCATAAAGTATCAAAAAGTAAGAAAAGGCTTAGGAGAATTAAGAAACCTAGTTCCCGTATTGTTGGAATTCTTCAAAAGACAAAAAGTAACAAATACCGAGTAAAAAATGTTTCTACTGAAGAGTCTTACAAGATATCAGTAAGAGAATTACGCAAAGCATTTGTGGGTGATAAGGTCCAATGCTCACTATCTCCAAAGCGTTGGGTACAAATAGAGAAGGTCTTGGAATCTAACACTTCTGTGTTCATTGGTAAGCTAGAAAAATTTGGTAAAGGATATAAAGCTTTGCCCCTGGATTCAGGTAGATACAATTATGTAAATATCAGCGGAAGCATTCCTACTTCCTTAAAAACTTCTAACCTGGCAAAGGTTAAAGTCACCCAACAACCTACGCCTAATTCTTCAGCTAAAGGATACATTGAAGAGATGCTGGATTCTTCACATCCAGAAACTGCAGCAAATGAAATTGCTATCTCTCGTTTTAATCTTAGACACAAGTGGAACAGAAATATAGTTAATGAGTTAAAAAATATTCAAAGGTCTGATCTCCCAAAATCTAACACCAGGATAGATTTGTCTACACTTCCATTTGTAACTATTGATGGAAAAAATGCTCAAGACTTTGATGATGCCGTATACGCTGAAACAACCAATACAGGAGGCTTTAATCTATATGTAGCCATTGCAGATGTAAGTCATTATATTAAGGTTGATAGCTTTACAGACCTTGAGGCAAGAAATAGGGGTACTTCTATTTACTTCACTAATAAGGTACTGCCGATGTTACCGGGTGAAATTAGTAATAAATTGTGTTCTTTAAGGCCCAAGGAAAAAAAAGCATGTTTAGTTTGTAGAGCTGAACTAGATAATAAGGGAAAGTTAAAAGAGGCTTACTTCTTCGAGGCAATTATCGAATCGAAAGCCAGGCTCACTTATGAAGAGACCGGCAATTATTTTGAAAAAGATGATTACCCCAGCCATCTTTCAACTTGCTTGATCCCACTTAAGAAAATTTACGATTTGTTAAAGAAACAGAAAATCTCAAGATACGCTTTAGAACTTGAAGTACCTGATTATTTCCCAAAAATAAAAAATGGTGAAGTTCAAAGGTTTATTAGAAGCCAAAGAAACGTTGCCCATCAAGTAATTGAAGAATGTATGTTATTGGCAAACATTTGTGCTGCACAGCTTCTCTTTAAATCTCAAATCCCTTCTATTTACCGGATTCATCCCAAACCGGATGCTATTCGCATCAACCAACTTGAGCTATTTGCTAGATCAAGAAGGATCAACATAAAAATTCGACCTGAAGGCAAAGTGGAAGATTTTTATAACTTAATTGAACTGACTTCTAACAGAAAAGATGCAGAGGCCATTCATATGCAAATTCTTCAATCTTTTAATCTGGCATCTTACTGTGATGAATCGTCTGAGCACTTTGCTTTGGCCTATGAGTCATACACACACTTCACTTCGCCCATACGCAGGTATCCAGACTTAATGGTGCATAGGGCTATTAAACAACTTTTAAAGCAAAGCTCTAAAAAAGAACTAAAAATTAGTGAAATTCAAAAAACTAAAATAATTGAGAAAGACTATCCTTTTAATCAAGAAGAAGTAAAAGAGATAGCAGAACGATCATCCATTAAAGATCGCGAAGCTGAGATGGCAACTAGAGATGCCATGAATACTCTTAAATGCGAATTAGCACTTAAACACAGACAAAAAACTTTTAAGGGAAGAATCGTGGGCATTACTAATTTTGGTATATTTATTCTTCTACAAGATTTAGGCATTGAAGGACTATGTCATATAAAAAATTTTCCGAATAATGACTACTTTGTTTTTGACCAAATTACAAAAAGTTTAGTAGGGAAATCTTCAGGAAAAGGATACTTTCTAGGAGATATAGTCTCGGCGAGAATCAAAGATGTTGATGTCTCCTTACAAAGGATAGATTTGGATATTACTAGATGAGAATTGAAGAAGATAAAGAAATTATTTGCGGTATTAATATTATAGAATCCGTCTTAAATTCAAGACCAAAAAGTGCAAAAGTCCTTTTTATTTTAGATTCAAAATCAAACTCTAGAGTAAAAAATATATCTTCTAAGGCGCAATCTTGTGGAGTTGAGACTACCGTAAAAACCAAAGATTTCTTTTCAACTTATTGTAAAGATCAGAACCATCAAGGATTGGCACTATTATGTAATAAAAGAATAGAAGAAAATGAGTTTTTACTTGATAAGTTGCTAAATAAGGAATCTCTCCTTTTATTAATTCTTGATCACATGACTGACCCTCAGAATGTTGGAGCATGCTTAAGAAGTGCTGCTGCTGCAAATGTGGATGCAGTAATTGTTCCCAAAGATAGATCCTGTCACCTCTCTCCAACAGTCAGAAAAGTTTCTTCAGGTGGGTCTGAACTTGTACCTTTTATAGTTGTCACAAATTTAGTAAGAACTATAAAAAATATGAAATTGTCTGGGGTGAATATTGTAGGTGCTGAGAAGAATGGAAAAGAGGACTATAAGGATATAGTTTTTGGGAAAAAGAATGCCTTGGTCATAGGCTCGGAAGATAAAGGGCTCAAGAAATTGACGGCCGAGAATTGTGATAGTTTGATTAGAATTGATCTGCCAGGAAATGTAGAAAGCTTAAATGCTTCTGTTGCCTGTGGCATTTTATTGTTCGAATTTGTTAGGAAAATTTAAAATTTTATTTAGAATACCTCGATGCTGGCACAAAGAACCCTAACAAATTCCATAAAAGCATTCGGAGTTGGTCTTCACAGTGGCGATCCTATCTCTTTGGAACTTAAGCCAGCTCCTCCAGATACAGGGATTATTTTCAGAAGAACTGATTTGGATCCGCCTGTTGAAATAAAAGCCAGAGCTGAAAACGTTGGAGATACTACTCTCTCAACCACACTCTGTAATGAAGATGTGCAAATATCTACTGTAGAGCACTTACTTTCTGCTATGGCCGGATTAGGTATTGATAATGCCTATGTTGAAGTAAATGCTTCTGAAATACCTATTATGGATGGAAGTGCTGGACCTTTTGTTTTTTTAATTCAATCTGCTGGAATAGATGAGCAACAAAAACCAAAAAAATTTATTCGTATCAAAGAAAAAGTGAGAGTTGAATTTAATGATGCGTGGGCTGAAGTTTCTCCTTTTGAAGGCTTCAAAGTAACTTTCACCATGATATATGACCATCCAGTCCATAAAAAATATACTAATGTTGCTTCTGTTAATTTTAATAGCACCTCTTTTGTTAAAGAAGTTTCAAGGGCAAGAACTTTTGGCTTAATGAAGGATCTTGAAATGCTTAATGAAGAGAATTTAGCCTTAGGAGCTAGCATGAAAAATGCCATAGCAATTGGAGATGATGCAATCCTCAATGAAGAAGGCATAAGATTCGAAGATGAGATGGTTAAACATAAAATTCTAGATTCAATTGGAGACCTCTATTTATTGGGTCATAACTTGGTAGGATCTTTTGAAGGCTATAAATCTGGCCATACAGTTAATAATGCCCTTTTAAGAGAACTTATCTCTCGGCCTGAAACATGGGAAATCCTTTCTTACGATGACCCACAAAGCTCACCAATAACCTATTTAGACCCCATAATCGACCCTAGTCTTGGATAATTTCTGACTCTTATTCAGAAAATAATCCTTACAAATTGATAGAATTCGCTTGATAGGTTAAAGCAATGAATATTTTTGGGAAAATTTTTGGTTCTACGAATGCCAAACAGCTTAAGAAGATTGAGCCTTTCATTAAATCTATTAACAGGTTAGAAGATAAATTTTCTAAACTTAGTGATTCAGAACTCAAAGAATTAAGAGAAGAATTCATTCAGAAATATAAAAAGGGTGAGAGTCTTGATAATTTACTTTCTGAGGCTTTTGCTGCAACTCGAGAAGTAGCAAAAAGGAAACTTAACCTTAGACATTTTGATTGCCAATTACTGGGCGGCATAGCTTTACATAACTGCCAAATTGCGGAGATGGCGACCGGAGAGGGAAAAACTCTAGTGGCCACCCTTCCTGCATACCTCAACTCTTTCACTGAGAGAAAAGTAGTCTTAGTAACAGTAAATGATTATTTAGCTAAAAGAGATGCCGAATGGATGAAACCCATTTACGAAGGCCTGGGGATGAAGGTTAGTTTTGTGGTTTCAGGTCAGGGCATGGAAGAAAGAAAATCTGCTTATGAAGCCGACGTAATTTATGCAACTAACAATGAGCTGGGTTTTGATTTTTTAAGAAACAATATGGTTATAACTAAAGAAGAGAGAGTTATGACTGACTTTTATTTTGCCATTGTGGATGAAGTTGACTCTATCTTAATAGATGAAGCAAGAACCCCACTTGTAATTTCAGGAGCGGCAGAAGACACCTCTAAAATTTATAACCAGATTGCGAGATTCATCCCTGAACTAAAAGAACAGGTGCTTTCTGAAGACAAAGAAGGTAATAAAGAAATAACTGAAGAAGGACATTTTTTAATTGATGAAAAGTCCAGACAAGTAGAGTTAACTGAACTAGGACACGATCATGTGGAGAAGTTACTTCAATCAGCTAACATGCTGAACGATCAAAAGAGTCTTTATTCTTCTACAAACTTAAGACTTCTCCACTACATTCAGTCTTCACTAAGAGCTCATTTCCTATTCCAAAAAGATGTGGACTATTTGGTCCAAGAAAATCAGATAGTTCTAATTGATGAAAATACTGGTAGAGCTATGCCTGGGAGGCGACTTGGTGATGGTCTTCATCAAGCAATAGAACAGAAAGAAGGTGTCCCCATTCAGATGGAAAGTCAAACTCTGGCCTCCTGCACTTTTCAGAACTATTTTAGGCAATATGAAAAGTTGTCTGGTATGACTGGTACGGCCATCACTGAATCTCAGGAATTTATGGAAATATACGGTCTTTCAGTTCTTGAAATACCTACCAATCAACCAATGATCAGAGAAGATAATAACGATTTAGTTTATCTAACCGAAAAAGAAAAATTTGAAGCGGTTGTGAAAGAAATTGAAGAATACAGGAATAAAGGAAATCCTGTGCTAGTAGGAACTGCCTCTTTGGAAAGTTCAGAAGTTATTTCTAACCTACTCAAACTAGAAAATATAAACCACGAAGTTTTAAATGCTAAAAATCATGCGAGAGAAGCTGAAATAATAGCTCAAGCTGGACAGTCTGGCATTGTGACTATAGCAACGAATATGGCAGGAAGAGGTACAGACATAGTTTTAGGAGGTAACTGGGAAGCTAAACTTCAAAAACAAGAAGGTGGAAATAATACTTCTAAAGAAAATTTATTTTTAGATTGGCAAGAAAGAAATAAAAAAGTTATAGATTGTGGTGGTTTGCACGTTATAGGAACTGAGAGAAATGAATCCAGGAGGATAGATAATCAATTACGAGGTAGATCTGGAAGGCAAGGAGATCCAGGTTCATCAAGATTCTATCTCTCCTTAGAAGACTCCTTAATGAGAATTTTTGCTAAAGACCAAATTAAAAACATGATGCAAGGTCTAGGATTGGAAGATGGAGAATCGATAGAGCATAGAATGCTTAGTGGAGCTATCGAAAGGGCCCAGAAAAGAGTTGAAGGCAGAAATTTTGATATAAGAAAAATGTTGCTTGAATATGATGATATGGCTAATGAACAGAGACAGATAATTTATTCACAAAGAAACTCAGTACTAGAATCCGAAGATATCAGCGAGTTGCTAGACTCTATGAGACAAACAGTTATTGAAAATGAGGTTAGCACTTTCATTCCCGAGCAATCTCCTGAACAGCAATGGGATATAAAAGGACTGGAAGCATCAATTCATCATAATTTTGGTTTGCAAATTCCTGTGAAAGGTTGGTTAGAAAAGGATAGCAATATGAATGATCAAGACATCACAGAAAAAATACACTCCGCTGCTACCGCTAGTTATAAAGCAAAAGGAAACAGCATAGGCCCAGTCATGAGGGACTTTGAAAAACAAATTCTTCTTCAAATAATTGATAATGCTTGGAAGGAGCACTTAGGTTCAGTTGATTACCTAAGGCAAGGAATAGGATTGAGGGGCTATGGAAGTAGGAATCCAAAATTAGAATTTAGAAGGGAATCTTTTGGCTTGTTTGAAGAGTTACTTGAGAATATTAGAATAGAAGCAACAAGGTTCTTAGCTAGGGTCGAAATAGAGCTTGATGCTCCAGAAGAACTGGAAAGAATTCAAAAGTTAGGAAGAAAAAAGACTGTCGAGCATCAAAATTCAGAATCAGCCTTTACCGCAGAAGAAGTTGAGAGCAGTACTCAACAACAAAATCCAAACCAGCCAGAACAGGGGAATAGAAGGCTGAGAAGATACGAAGCCAAGATGGCTAGAAAAGGAAACAAGAAATAAAATTACTATTTTCCAATACAGAAGAAAAAGCCTTCATGAATCTGAAGTTAAGGAAGACTTATTTGAAGCTGAAAAAAATGGTGCTTATGGGGTTGCTGGAATAAGCAGATTTTGGTCTCACTAGTGCTTAGTTATTTCCTTTAAGTCTTCTTCTGAATCAAATAAAGAACTTCCTGCAATTTTATTCCTTTCACTAGCCCAAGCCCCTAAATCTATGAGTTGACACCTCTTCGAGCAGAAAGGTCTGTATGAATTATCTTCAGCCCATTCCACTGAAGTCTTGCATTGAGGGCACTTAACTTTCTTGTTCATTCCACCATTTGTATGTATTTTTTATGTAGCTCTTCTACCTGTTTCTCTAAATCTTCTATTGTTCCGCTATTTAATAAGACATCATCTGCCTTTTCTAGCCTCTTCTCTCTTTCCATCTGGGCAGCAACCATCTGTTCAACTTGATTTGGTGAAACTTTATCTCTTTTAGCTGTTCTCCGAATCTGAACATCTTTGGGCACATCTACTACTACAACCCGTGAACACATTTCTTGAGAATTAGTTTCCAGCAACAAAGGAGCTACGAACAGGGTGTAAACACTAGTGGATTCAGATATTTCTTTAGTTATCTGTTCTCCTATTTTAGGATGAGTAACAGATTCAAGCCATTTCCTTTCTTCAGGATCAGTGGCAATAATTTCTCTAAGATTGTTTCGATCTAACTTTCCTTCGGCAGTAATAATTCCAGATCCAAAATGATCTTCAATTTCTTTAAGTGCTGGTTTACCTGGTTCTACAACTGTTCTGGATGCAACATCAGCATCAACAATAGTTATACCAAGAGATTTAAATTTATCGGAAGCTACAGACTTGCCGCTCCCAATACCTCCAGTGAGTCCAATAATTAACATAGGGAGATGGTATCAGATAGAAATTGCTTTTTCTTTTAAAAAACTAAAGAGATTTTAAGAATTTAATAGCTTCCTCAGCAAAAGCATCATTCCTGTCGCCTGCTATCATGTGGGCTGCTTTTTCAATTTCTACAAATTTAGCGTGACCTATCACAGAGGAGAAATATTCTACGTCTTCCATGGTAACAACATCACTTAAAGCGCCTCTAATCAATAAGGTCGGAACAACCACTTTTTCAGCAGCTTTTAATTGAAGATCGAAATGTCCTTTGCCTCTCGAACCCGGTCTTCTTCGAATAAATCTAGGATCCCAGTGCCAATAATATCTTCCATCCTCTTTTAATCTTAGATTCTTTTTTAAACCTTGAAGATCTTTAGGTTTTTGCCTATGCGGTAAATAATTAGAAATGGATTTAGCGACATCCTCTAAAGATTCAAAACCTCCTTCGCCCGAAAGCATGAAACTGACTATTCGATCTGACCCCGCTGGATCTGGATAAATTCCTATGTCTACCATTATGAGTGCAGTGCACAAATTTAAATTAACTTCATCCCCTGCTAATAAAAGTGAAGCCATGCCTCCTAATGAAGCACCAATTAAACTTGCTGGCTTATTTATCTCTTTAATTATGGAGACTAAATCCTCTTTATAGGCCTTGATTGTGTAATCGCCATCAGAGTGCCACTCACTGTCACCATGTCCCCTTAAATCTAAAGCTACTGCATGGTAACCAGCTTCTGCTAATTTCTTTCCAGTTTCTCCCCAAGCGTGTCGAGTTTGCCCTCCTCCATGCAATAAAATAACTAGTTTTTTATTATTGGAACCCCAAACATCCGCTGCTATCTTTAAGCCTCCGTGTCCTTTAAAGTGCATATGTATAAATGATCGTGTTAAAAAAATATGAATTGTTTCATAAAATAATACAAAATCCATTAATAAGTATTCTCTTATAAAAAAAGGAATTATGAGAAAACCACCTCAATCTCTTCTGCAACGCCTTAAATATATCGGACCAAGCATTATAGTGACTGGAAGTGTGGTTGGCAGTGGATCGATAGCCCTCACTCCTCTTCTGGGGGCTGCTGCTGGTTTCACTCTACTTTGGTGGCTGCTTCTTAGTATGTGGAGTAAGCCCTTAATCCAAGCTGAGATAAGCAGGTATGTCATAGTAAAAAAACAAACCTTCTTGGAAGCCTTTGCTCATATGCCGGGTTTCAAAACTACTATTCGAGGTAAAACTACGTCGTGGCTGGTGTGGTTCATGTTTATAGGAGTTATTCCTTCCATAGCCGGAATGGGGGGATTGGCTGGTGCGGTTGCACAAGCAGGCAATCTTATGATCCCTTTTATAAGCGTAGAGGCTTGGGTGGTAACTGGTTGCCTTATCACTTGGCTTATTTTGTATTGGGGATCCTATAAAACCTTGGAAAAAACTTTATTGGCCATGGTCGCCTTCTTTTCATTGGTTACTTTGATCATTGCCATATCCATGCAAACCACTAGTTATCAGGTGACTGGTCAAGACCTCATTCAGGGATTGTCCTTCTCTTTTCCCTTGGATCATGTGGCACTGGCGCTAGCAGTTTTTGGATTTACTGGAATAAGTTATGGAGAAATCATGGCTTATACCTACTGGTGTTTAGAAAAAGGATACGCTAAAGAGGAAGGAGAGAGCCTCCAAGACACACGGGCTTGGATAAAGGTTATGCAAACGGACGTTTGGGTTACGGTTCTATTTGTCACCATTGGGACCGTTCCATTTTTTCTATTGGGTGCAGGAGTGTTAAACGAACTAGGTCTTTATCCTCCCCCTGATGGAGATATCATCAAAACCCTCCTAAGTATGTTTACTGGAATCTTAGGAAATTGGGCTAAATGGCTTTTTATCCTACTTGCCTTCTTTGTTTTATTTTCAACTTTTATCTCGGGTACTGCAGCTTTTACAAGAACCATTTCTGATTACCTTATATCTATGGGCTTGGTCTTAGAGAAGCCAAGTACACGACAACAACTCATAAAATTAATTGCTTTTCTTGTGCCTTTATTTTCAGGCATAGCCTACTTCCTTCTTCCCAATCCTTTAACCCTAATTATGATAGCTGGTGTATGGGCTGCTTTAGGTCTACCTATAGTAAATATAGGGGCTTTATATTTGGTAAATAAATTAGAAAAAGAACTTCAACCAAAGAACTCAACTAAGACCATCTTATGGTTAACTTTATTGCTTCAAGTGGCCATGGCTGTTCTCATAGTTTATAGTCAAACAATAGGTATTTAACTTCGAATGATATAAAAAATCTGTTAACTTATTCATTAACAGGGAGAAATATATGAAATTTGGAATCTTTTATGAACATCAATTACCCAGACCTTGGAAGGAAAATGATGAATTAAAACTTTATCAAGATGCTTTGGATCAAGTGGAACTTGCAGACAATCTTGGAATAGATTATGTCTGGGAAGTAGAACATCACTTTCTAGAAGAATATGCGCACTCATCTGCCCCTGAAGTTTTTTTAGCTGCTTGTTCTCAACGAACCAAGAATATACGCCTAGGACATGGAATTAAACTGATGCCACCCAACTACAACCATCCAGCAAGAATAGCAGAGGAAATAGCCACTTTAGATCTGGTTTCAAATGGTAGGGTAGAGTTTGGAACAGGAGAATCTTCCTCCTTGGCTGAATTAGGGGGATTCAAAATTCCTGTCGAAGAGAAAAGGAACCAATGGCTAGAAGCGGTCGAGCAGACTTGCAATATGATGGCAATGGAGCCTTATCCGGGATATGAAGGCAAGTATTTTTCCATGCCTTGTAGAAATGTCGTACCCAAGCCAACGCAAAGACCCCACCCCCCTCTATGGGTAGCATGTTCAAATAGAGAAACAATTAAATTGGCTGCTAAACTTGGTATTGGTGCCCTTACCTTCGCTTTCGTAGACCCAGACGAAGCTAAACTTTGGGTCGACGATTATTATAGAATCTTGAAAGAAGAATGTATTCCCATAGGACATTCCATCAATCCTAATATTGCCATGGTAACTTCCTTTGGATGTCATCAAGATCATGATGAAGCAGTTAAGAGAATGAAAGAAGGGTTTCAATTCTTCAGTTACGGTCTTGGGCATCACTATATTTTTGGGATTAACAAACCGGGTAGAACCAATATTTGGGAAGATTTTCAAAAGAATAAAATAAAAACTCAAGGTAGGTCTACAATTGAGCAACAGGTATCTCCTGATATCGACGCTCCTGGAATTGGAACTCCTAAAGAACTTTCAGCCTACCTCAAAAGATTTGAAAAAACAGGGGTTGACCAAGTAACCTTCATTCAACAAGGTGGGCGAAATAAACATGAACATATTTGTGAAGCACTTGAACTCTTTGCATCAGATGTCATGCCTGAATTTAAAGAAAGGGAGTCACAGAGAGAAAAAGAAAAAATGGAAGAGTTAGCTCCTTACTTAGAAGAAGCGATGAAACGAAAAAAATGGATGGCAGAATTAAAAGATGATGAAATACCAAATGTAGAAGCTCTTGGTCGTCAAATTATAGAAGAAGCCAAAAATAAAGAAGCAGCTAATAAGAAGAAAAAAACAGCTGTTTAAAGCATTTTCAATAATTAATTTTATTAAGAGAAATGATTAAATGGCCTTTCCTTCCAAAAGATGCAGGCCTGGACATAGTAAAAACTGAAGGTGCTTATCTTTATACTCGTCAAGGTCAAAAAATTCTGGATGCTGCAAGTGGCGCAATCGTTAACAATATAGGATACGGAAGAGAAGAAGTAGCCGAAGCTATAAAGGAAGCTGCTCTAAATAATACCTATGTTCTCCCTCCATTTTTAACTCCCGAAAGAGAAGAGTTATTAGATGAACTAAGGAACCATTGGTTACCTCCTCACCTAACACGTGTACATTTATCTTCTGGAGGATCAGAGGCCAATGAATCTGCGGTTAAGCTTGCGATTCAATATCAAGCAAGCAAAGGAAAGCCTGAAAAAAATATAATCCTCACCAGAACCCTTTCGTATCATGGAACGACCCTTAATATGTCTGGAATATCTGGTCACGCAGCAAGAAAGAGAGGGTTAGAAAGTTATGTACCAGCTCCTATAACAGTTGAAACCCCCTATCCATTAAGATGTCCTTTAGGCAGCTTCCACCCCGAAGCAAAAGACTATTATTTAAATAATTTAAAAGAAGTAATTGAGCAGTGTGGAGCAAACCGTATTGCTGCTTTATTAATGGAACCAATTAATGGTTCAAGTGGAGGTGCTATTTATCCTCCAGAGGGTTATTGGGAAGAAGCCCAAAAAATCTTACTCGATAATGACATATTATTAATAGCAGATGAGGTGATGACGGGATTTGGTAGAACCGGTGTTGATTTCTCTTGTAACTTTTACAATCTAAAGCCTGACATACTGGTTGCGGGGAAAGGAATGGCTGGTGGTTATGCTGCTATTTCGGGCACTTACAGTACTGATGAAATCGCCGAATCAATTTTAAAGGCGGGCTTTGAGGTTATGTTCCATACTTTTGCCGCACTGCCCCAATCATGTGCCGCCTCTTCTTCTGTATTAAAAATCCTACGAAGAGAAAACTTGTGCGAAAAAGTTAATCCATTGGGTGATCAGTTAAAACAAAAACTAATCTCCGAGTTAGGTCAACATCCTCTGGTAGCTGAAATAAGAGGAAAGGGTCTACTCATTGGAGTTGAA
>CAXFFS010000038.1:0-13323 GCA_964002385.1 uncultured Gammaproteobacteria bacterium
CCACCAATGCATCTCGAACAATGCTATTTAACATTGATTCTCATTGCTGGGATGATGAATTACTACAACTTTTCAGGATTCCAAAGCAAATTCTTCCAGAAGTTTGCGACTGCGTACATGACTACGGAGATACACCTGTCTTTGGTGGTAGCCTCAAAATAGGAGGGATAGCAGGGGATCAACAATCGGCTTTAATTGGTCAGTGTTGCTTTAATCCTGGTGAGGCTAAAAGCACTTATGGTACTGGGTGTTTCATGTTACTTAATACAGGCAATAAAAAGATTTCTTCAGATAATAGACTCCTTTCTACTATAGCTTACCGTTTCGACGGAAAAACTACTTATGGATTAGAAGGCAGTATTTTTATAGCTGGCTCTGCAATTCAGTGGCTAAGGGATGAACTTAAGTTTTTTAAGTCTGCAGACGAAACCGAAGCGCTCGTAAAACACAGAAATAATGATTCTAAGGTATTAGTTGTTCCTGCTTTTACGGGTCTAGGGGCGCCTCACTGGGATCCAAATAGCAGAGGCTCAATTTTTGGTTTAACCCGAGACACTCACATAGCAGACTTAACCGCTGCAACTCTGGAGTCAATTGCTTTTCAGACAAGAGATTTAATAGGCGCTATGGAAAGTGATGGAGCTAACTTCTCAGAATTAAGAGTTGACGGAGGGATGACCACAAACAATTGGTTTTCGCAGCAGCTATCCAATATTTTGAATCTTAAAGTTTTAAGGCCTAAAGTTATTGAAACAACTGCACTAGGAGCTTCCTATTTAGCTAGTATGCACTCAGGGCTATGTCCAGATTTAGAGTCATTAAAATCAAATTGGATATGCGGAAAATCATTTGTTCCTGAAGAAAAAGACATTGCTGGCCTAGAAGAAAAGTACAACAATTGGTTGTCTGCAGTAGAAAGGACCAAGGGTCTTTTTTAGCTATCCAAAAACACTAGAAGTAGGGTTTTTTGTTATGCATCGAGAAAGCTATCAAATGATGTTATCCTGCGCACTTTTTCGAGGCAACAGAAGATGGCTGCATACAAAGTCAAGACCTTAAGTAAGATATCTCCAAAGGGATTAGATCTTTTATCTGAAACAGCATGTGTTTTAGACGAAGGGTCTAAGGACCCTGATGGTGTATTGGTGAGAAGCACCAAGCTAAGTGAAAGTAGTTTGAATCAATCTCTAAAGGCTATTTCTCGAGCTGGAGCTGGAGTTAACAATATTCCCATAGACTTATGTACTGAAAGAGGTGTGGTAGTTTTCAATACCCCGGGTGCTAATTCTAATGCGGTAAAAGAACTTGTTTTAGCCGCCTTAATGCTTTCTTCTCGTAATGTTTTTTCAAGTATAAATTTTGTTAATAATTTAAAGCACATCGAAAAAATGGAAGAACTTGAACCCTTCCTGGAAGAGAATAAAAAGAAGTTCAAAGGCAGAGAATTATCTGGATCAACTTTAGGAGTAGTTGGCTTGGGTGCTATAGGTTCCAAAGTAGCTAGAATGGGGGTAGCTTTAGATATGAAAGTAGTTGGCTATGATCCAGCGCTTTCAGTAGAGGCAGCCTGGAAATTACCCAGTGAAGTAGAACCAGTTGGTTCAATAGAAGAACTTTTTTCCAGATCTGATTTTATAACTTTACATATACCAGCTATAGAGAAAACAAAAGGCATTGTTAATCTTAAACTACTTCAAAATGCTAAGAACGCTTCTTTGCTAAACTTTGCAAGACATGAAGTTGTGCATAATCAATCAATTTTGGAGGCCCTAGATAAAGGCTACCTTACTAATTTTATAACTGATTTCCCAACACCTGAGCTGATTAAAAGAGCAAACAAACAAGGAGATGTAATTCTGTTACCACACATAGGGGCAAGCACTTCACAAGCTGAAGAGAGTTGTGCAGTTATGGCTGTCCAGCAACTAGCAGACTTTCTCCAGAATGGAAACATTAATAACTCCGTTAACTTTCCAAACGTATATCTTCCTAGGTCAACAAAAAGCCGTATTGCAATTACAAATAAAAACGTACCGGCAATGATAGGACAAATAGCAACAACTTTAGGAGAACTAGAACTAAATATAGCTGATATGACCAATGTCAGCAGAGGGGGTCTGGCTTATAACTTGATAGACATAGAAAACAGCGTAAATAAAATAGCCTTGGATAAATTATCTTCTATTGAGAATATAATAAATGTGAGGTTAATAACTTAACAGTTTCCTTCTTTTTAAAGCATCTAAATTTAATAAAAATACCTAACTCATTGTCTTTTCTCAAGAAAAAGTGCATTGAAGTAATGCAAGTTCAGGTAATCAAGCTGGGTTTTGTTTTACACATCATAACTTTTAAGATATTTCAGCTAAAAAAGAATACCATGACCATAGTACAAAAATTGTACAATTTATGTAAGTCTTTGATTTTATTATATAAATTTAGAATAGATCAAATTTCGATCAATTTGCTGATAAACCTCCAAGTTAGGGTCTATCTATTTAATACTTAATGTTATCCAAAGAGTTATCCACAGAAATTGTGGATAAAAAACTTTAAGATTTTGCTTTAAACTTATTTTCTCCTACCATTAAGTACTTATCCGAATTATTGCCGATGAATAGTAAATTTAAAAGAACCGTAAAGTTAGAAAAGTCTTGGTTAAAAGAATTAGGACTTGAGTTTGAGTTAAGTTATATGCAAGAACTTAAACTTTTTTTGCAAAGCGAAAAGAAAAGGGGAAAAAAAATATTTCCTAAAGGAGAGGATATGTTTAAGGCCTTGAACTTGACTCCTTTAGACAAAGTTAAGGTTGTTATCCTTGGTCAGGATCCTTATCACGGCTCTGGTCAAGCACACGGACTTTGTTTTTCAGTGCCAGAAGGAGTAAGAATACCTCCTTCACTTCAAAATATATTCAAGGAGTTACAAAGTGATTTAGGTTTGTCGATTCCTTCAAGTGGGTGCCTGGAGTCGTGGGCTGAGCAAGGAGTTCTTTTACTAAATAGTATATTGTCTGTAGAAAAAGGACTCGCAAATTCACATTCTTCAAAAGGCTGGGAGCTTTTTACTGATTCTGTAATATCTATGGTTAACGAAAAAAAATCCATAGTTTTTATGTTATGGGGTGGTTACGCTGCTCAGAAAGGAAAAAGTATTGATTCAACTAGGCATTTAGTTTTGAAATCAGTTCATCCTTCTCCTCTTTCAGCACACCGCGGGTTTTTTGGGAATAGACATTTTTCAAAATGTAACCAATTCCTGGAGTCAAAAGGTATTAGCCCTATCGATTGGAAGGTTTATAAATCAGTTAATACTTAATACGGAGTTAGTTTCTCTTATCTTAAAAGGCCCTCCAACATAATTTTTTTCTTTTGCACTGACAAGGCAGACACTTTTTTTGTCTAAATTAACAACTTTTACTAGTTTTCCTATTTTCTTATCTTCTTGATCAGTAAGAGTCATGTTTTCAGTGATATTTAAGTCAGGAGTTTCTGCTAAGTTTAAGCGAGGGAGGTTTTTGCCACGATAATGCATTCTTGCAACAACTTCTTGACCTGTATAGCAGCCCTTTTCAAAGTCAATTCTATTATTTACATCATAATTAAGTTCATGAGGAGTATATTTACCTGAGTTTTCTTCAGATATTTCTACATTTTGACAAAGAATTTCATCGAGTTTCCAATCAATTCTATTAGCGTCAAGCTCAAATAGGTTTTCAAATTCAGACAACCCCTCTTTATCGCAAAAGGCCAATAGAAATTTTTTGCCGAGATAGCTTATAAAGGTAGAACCCCCAATTTCAATAGTATTGTCTGGATAAACAATTTTTTTGTTATATGTATTCTCAAATGTTTCTTTGTTTATGCCAAAGAAAGAAAACGACAAGTTTTCATTTATCTCTACCTCATAAAAAGGGCTATATTTTTGTAACTCTTCTTCCGTCTTTTTCAGGGTTTTATGATGGCCGATAAGACCGTAAGAACCTTTCTCCAATAGACAGAGGATGAAGGAGCTGATTATTCTCCCTTTAGCATTGCACAATGCTCCCAAACAGCTATTATTTGAGTCAACCTTATTTACATCACAGGTAATTTGACCTTGGAGTAGATCAAATGCTCCTTCGCCATTAATTTCTAAAAAACTTAAATGATTAAGGTCAGTTATTTTATTTTTATCCATACCAGACCTAAACTATTATAAACCTACAGTGAATTCAAATTTATACAAAAAGGCTTATTTTCTTTCCCGAAGAGGTTTGCAGGAGTTAGATCTTGTATTGACACCTTTTGTAGAAGAAAGATTTTCAAAATTAAACCAAGAGGATAAAGTTTCTTTTCTCGAATTACTCGAAAACAATGATATGGATCTGATGGATTGGATAATAAATGAAAAGCCAACTCCAAAGGAGTTTAATAACATAGTCATTCAAGTTAAGGATTATTTGAAGCATGAAAGAAAGTAATTGTATTTTGATAGCTGAACTGGGAGCTACTAATGCTCGAATGGCCTTAACTATGGAGGGCACTACTCTTATAGAATCAAAAGAATACCTCCTGACTGACTTTTCTTCAGTAGATCAATTATTTGAAGCTTATTTTGAAGAAATTAAGCAAAAAGCTAGTAGAGGCATAATAGGGGTTGCAGCCCCGGTATTAGGAGAAAAAATAAGATTTACAAATAACAATATCATGTTTAATCAGAGAACATTAAAAGATAAGATTTTTTCAAAAGGCCTTAAGGTTATAAATGACCTAGAGCTTCAAGCTTATGCAGTAGAAGATTTAGGTGATGAAGAAGTTCTAAGAATAGGTGAAGTCGAAGAAGAAAAAAAAGGTTCTAAAGTATTAATCTCCCCTGGGTCAGGTTTAGGACTTGCAGGCATAGTTGATAAGCAGATAATTTTTACAGAAGGCGGTCATCTGAATATCCCTTCAGATTCCCAAGATATAAAAGAGATACTAAAAAAATTTAAGCAAGAAAGAGGAAGAAATCCAACTTTTGAAGACCTGATGTCTGGTAAAGGAATTAACTATATCTATAAATGTTTTAATAATTCCATAAATTCCGGATACACAAATGAAGAAATATTAGTTAATAAGGTTGATTCAACCTGTTTAAAAACCAGAAAACTTATGCTTTACTTACTGGCAACTTATGCAAAATACATTGCTCTTATTTGGGGCGCAACTTCCGGAGTGTACTTTTCTGGTTCAATTGCAAATAGTCTTTTACAACCTGAAGAATTAGAGACTTTTAGAGCTGATTTTGAAAACAGCCCCACCATGCAAGAATTACTAGTTACAATCCCTGTCTTTTTAATCAAAGATCTTAATCTTGGACTTAGAGGAGGTCTTGTATTGGCTTTAAGAGGCTAAAAAATTATAAAATTCTAGAACTTTTTGATAATTTACAAGTCTACTTGATTAAAAGATATGAATGCTGAAGTGAAAAAGAGCAATAAGGATAAAGATCTAATCCTAGTTAGAAGAGCTAAAAGAGGCGATTACAAGGCCTTTGATCTCTTAGTTCTTAAATATCAATCTCGGATTATAGGATTAGCTATGAAATTCGTAAAAGACATCCAAACAGCTGAGGATGTTGCCCAAGAATCATTCATAAAAGCCTACAAATCATTAGATTCATTTAGAGAAGAAAGCGCTTTTTATACTTGGCTTTATAGAATAGCCTCTAACACTTCAAAGAATTATTTAATTTCTAAAAAAAGAAAAAATGAGCTCTTAGAATCAGAAGTATTCTCTTCAGAAGAGATAGATATTTTTGATATACCTGGAGGAAGTTCTCCTGAAGAGATACTACAAGCTAATAACTTGAGGGAAGTGATTTTCGAATCTTTAAGTAACCTTCCTGAAGATATCAGGACAGCAGTATCTTTAAGAGAATTTGAAGGAATGAGCTATGAAGAGATTTCTAAAGTACTAGATTGTCCGATTGGCACAGTAAGATCTAGAATTTTTAGAGGTAGAGAAATAATTCAAGAGAAAATTTTCCCTTTATTAAATAGTAATATTGAATTAACCAAAGGATCAAAAAGAATATGAATCAAGGAATAAAAGAAAGAATTTCTGCAATGGTAGATGGAGAGCTTTCTGAGTTTGAAGTCAGAAGAGTTCTAGAAGAGATTGAAGCTAATCCAGAGTTTAGAGATTACTGGATGAAGCTTCAGATAGCTAAATCTGGACTTAAAGATAAATCTTTAGGTTATTTAGATAGGGATATTTCTAAGAGAGTAGCTAAAGAGCTAGGTGAACATGTTGAAGAACCAAAAAAAGCAATTTCTATAAATAAGACTTATTTATCTATGGCTGCTGCAGCCTCAGCGGGCCTAGCAATAGTTTTTTCTTTTGGAGTCTTTAATACAGTAGATACTAGTCTATCTCCAGAAGAGCTATTTGCCTCTGAGGCTTCAAAACAAATTGCTGATGCTATTTCTAGTCCTCAAGCTATACAGGTGTTGGATAAAGCGCTAACTGGAATGAATGTAACTTTACAAGATCTCAATGCAGGAAAAAAAGGTCAGGTTTATGCAAATTATAGATTTCCTTCAAACGGAAAAACCTTTAGAGTTAGTTTGTCACCTGCTTCTACAGCATTACCTGAATTAAGGAATGCCCAAGCACCTAAACTGGCTTACTTAGAAACAAAAAATGGCGTTTATATTATTTCCGTAAGTGGGGATATTTCATCAGAACAAAAGTCTCAAATCTTAAGAAATGCAAACTTTTCCTTTAACAAACTAAACTAACTTTAAACTTAATATTATGGGTAAATTTTTAGCTGTATTTCCTTTGTTTACGCTTTTAGTGTCTTTAAACATACAAAGTGCTAACAACCAATTACCAAGCTTTTCTGAGCTTGCTGAAGTTTCTTCTCCTGCGGTTGTAAATATTAGCAGTAGCAAGACAGTAAAGAGCAGGGGGTATGGTTCAAGGGGGTTTAATAATGACCCCTTTTATGATGATTTCTTCAAAAGATTCTTTGGAGAACCGCCTAGCCAAGGTCAAAGAGAAAGGGAGGTAAGGTCTGGAGGTTCAGGTTTTATTATTTCTGAGGACGGATATTTGTTAACCAATAATCATGTAGTGGATGATGCCGATGAAATTATTGTGAGCTTAAGTGACCGCAGGGAATATAAGGCTGAACTGATAGGCTCAGACGAAAGGTCAGACTTAGCTTTGTTAAAGATAGAGGCAGAGAATTTACCTGTAGTGAAAATAGGAAAGTCTAATGATTTAAAAGTGGGGGAATGGGTTGTCGCTATTGGTTCTCCATTTCAGCTTAATTTTTCTGTCACAGCAGGAATAGTTAGTGCAAAAGGAAGAAGTATTCCCAACGGATCAGATTCAACTTATGTTCCTTTTATACAGACAGATGTAGCTATAAACCCTGGAAATTCTGGAGGCCCTTTATTTAATCTTGAAGGGAAGGTAGTGGGTATCAATTCTCAGATATATACAAGATCAGGAGGTTATATGGGGGTTTCTTTTGCTATCCCGATAGATTACGCCATGGATGTTGTTAATCAACTGAAGGAAGGTGGATCAGTTGCAAGAGGCTGGTTGGGAGTAAGCATACAAGAAGTGACTAGTGATTTTGCGAAAAGCCTAGGAATGTCTATTCCTAAAGGTGCTTTGGTCAGCCAAGTAATGCCTGATAGCCCAGCAGAGAAAGCTGGATTACTAGTTCGAGATGTTATTGTTGAGTTTGACGGAGTTGAAATAGTGTACTCAGGAGATCTTCCGCAGACAGTGGGAAGTATAAAACCTGGCTCGAAAATAGAAGCAAATATCATACGTGAAGGTAAGGCAAAAAAAATTAAAATAGAAGTTGGCAAGCTACCGGACAATTTAAGCGTAGCCAGTTCATCTCAGGGAAATAAATCTAGAGATTTAGGGGTAGTGGTAAGAGAACTAACATTTGAGGAAAGAAGAGAAATGAAGCTGGGCCATGGGGTTCTTATAACTGAAGTAAACCCAGAGGGCTTGGCAGCTCAGCAAGGCATAATGAAGGGAGATATTATTACCTATTTACTTAATCAAAAAATAAGAAACAGCAGAGATCTTTCCAACGCAATAGAAAAAGCTAAAGAAAACTCTGATGTTACAATGATTGGCATAGTACGTGGTGGCGTACAAACATTTCGTAGCTTAAAACTAACAAAATAGTTACCCTTTATACTTATCATAAGCTGAAAAGCGCTTAAAACTTATGGATATAAGGAATTTTTCTATTATTGCTCACATTGATCATGGGAAGTCTACTCTAGCGGACAGGATAATTGAGCTTTGTGGCGGCTTAACTGACCGAGAGATGTCAGATCAAGTTTTAGACACTCTAGACCTAGAAAAAGAGAGGGGCATTACAATTAAAGCTCAGACGGTCAATTTGAATTATTTAGCTGATAATGGTGAAACTTATCAATTAAATTTAATTGACACTCCTGGGCATGTTGATTTTTCTTATGAAGTTTCAAGGTCTTTATCGGCCTGTGAAGGAGCCATTCTGTTAGTAGACGCTTCGCAGGGAGTTGAAGCTCAAACTTTATCAACTTGTTTTAATGCAATTGAAGAAGGACTCAACATTATTCCTGTATTAAATAAAATAGACCTCGATCAAGCAGATCCAGAGAGAGTAAAGAAAGAAATACAAGAAATTATAGGCATAGATGCTTCTTCAGCCCCATGTATAAGTGCGAAAGAGGGTATAGGTATCAGAGAAGTTTTAGAAAAAGTCATTAAAGAAGTTCCTTCAGCTTCAATAAATATTAAATCTCCTTTGCAGGCTTCCATCATAGATTCATGGTTTGATAATTACTTGGGGGTGGTATCTTTAGTTAAAGTGGTAAATGGGTCTTTAAAAAAAGGTGATTTGATAGAAGTCCATTCTAAAAAAGAAAAACACTCAATTGATAAGCTGGGTGTATTTACTCCTAAAAGGAAAGAATTAGATGAACTGTCTTCCGGCCAAGTAGGATTTGTGTGTGCTTCCATAAAAGAAATAAGAGGAGCTCCAGTAGGGGATACAATCATTAAATATAATTCCAATACTGAACAACTTCTTGGATTTAAAGAAATTAACCCTCAGGTGTATGCAGCCCTTTTTCCTCAAAGTGCAGACGATTTTGAATCTTTTCGAGATGCACTTGAAAAACTATGTATTAATGACGCTTCTTTGCACTACGAACCTGAGCATTCTGATGCCCTGGGGGCAGGGTTTCGTTGCGGTTTTTTAGGGACTTTGCATATGGAAATAATCTCTGAAAGATTAAACAGAGAATACGGAGTTGATCTTATAACCACAGCCCCAACAGTTGCTTACAGGATATTAGATAAAGAAGGAAAAGAAATAAGAATTGAAAGCCCAAGCTCTTTACCTGAACCTAACAAAATAGAGGAAATCAGAGAACCGATAGCCAAAGCTAATATTCTGGTTCCTGAAAAATTTATAGGATCAGTAATGTCACTCTGTAATCAGAGGAGGGGACGACAATGCTCTTTACGTTATGTTGCTGGTCAAGCCGAGTTAGTTTATGACATTCCCTTAAGTGAAATAGTTATAGACTTCTTTGATAGGCTTAAGTCTGTCAGCAAAGGCTATGCCTCTTTAGATTATTCTTTGGATAGATACGAAAAAGGAGATGTGATCAAATTAGATATCCTTTTAAATGGAGATAGAGTAGACGCCCTGGCAATAATTGTTCATAGATTAGCTGCTCAAGCCAAAGCAAGACAACTAACCGAATCCCTCAAAGAAGTTATTCCAAGACAGCAATTCGATGTTGCCATACAAGCTGCCATAGGCGGAAAAATAATTTCGAGACAGACAGTAAAAGCTTTTCGAAAGAATGTAACCGCTAAACTTTACGGAGGAGACGTTACCAGGAAAATGAAGCTTCTCGATAAACAGAAGGCAGGTAAAAAGAGAATGAAAAAGATTGGAAAAGTTGAAGTGCCGCAAGAAGCATTTCTTACAGTACTAAGGGTAAATGACTGAGATGGAATCCCGTTAACTATAAGATATGGATCAGATACTAATACTTCTAATAATTTCAGGCCTTATAGGCTATTCTGCTTGGATTTTTTTTACTATCAAGCCAAATAAGATTGGTACCCAGATAGCAAGTGGGGCAATGTTTATCATTGTCCTGTTATTACTTTGGAGAGTTTTCCAATTAAATTTAGATTTTGGATTAGTCCTGTCCATAGCAACTCTTTTTGCTGGGTTATCTTGGGTTGCAGGGTTAATTCTTAAACTGAAAAATTTAATCTCAGAGAGTAGATCTTATTTTTGGATTTTACTTGTAATTCTGTGCATTAGATCTTTTGCCTATGAACCTTACCAAATTCCTTCAAGCTCCATGGAGCCTGGATTGCAAGTAGGAGACTTTGTGCTAGTTAATAAATTTGCTTATGGAATAAGACTACCAGCAATAAATAAGCTAGTTTCTAAGGAAAAAGAGCCAAAAAGAGGTGAGGTTGCAGTATTTGTACCGCCTCATACTTTGTGTGATTCAACACCTGAAGAAGCTAGACCAGAGCTATCTTCTATGTCAATCCGAGACAGCCAAATTTTCTTAAGTAGATTTCTTTCATTACAAGAAGCTAGATGCACTACCTTGGGAACTAAGTACATTAAAAGAGTAATCGGAATTCCAGGGGACAGAATTGAAATAAAAGGATATGAGCTTTTTATAAATGGAAATAAAGTTAAGCAAGAACTTTTGGATAAGAGTAGTGAAGAAAGCCTTTATTTGGAAACCATCGATGATATTGATCACATTGTGAGAATTTTAGGAATTTCTGAATATGAAAATTTTGTCTGGGATGTGCCTCCCGATAAATATTTAGTAATCGGTGACAATAGAGACAACAGTTTGGATAGTAGAGCTTGGGGCTATTTTTCAAAGGAAAACCTTATCGGAAGAGGTGAATTTATTTGGTTGCACTGGGGTTCTTTCACTGAACTCCCACACTTTCAACGAAATAAACGTATTCAGTAATCTACTTGTGTCTTCTAATTTTAAGAAACTAAAATCTGATTTTAATAATAAAGCGCTTTTAGATTTAGCTCTAACCCATAAGAGTGCTTCTAAGAATAACAATGAGCGGCTTGAGTTTTTAGGAGATGCCATTATTAATTTTTATGTGGCAGAAAAGCTTTTTGAAACCTATATTGACCTACAAGAAGGCAAATTAACTCAGTTAAGAGCCTCACTTGTAAGTAGAAATTTTTTAAACAGTTTGGGTTTGGGCATAGGCTTATCTCAAGAACTAAAATTAGGAAAGGGGGAATCCACTGAAAATAATTCAATCATCGGTAATGCTCTAGAAGCAATTGTAGGGGCAATTTTTTTAGACTCAGGACTAGAAAATACAAAAAAGTTTCTTGATGGACTTTACTTTGAGAAGTTTGCAAACCTACAACCCGACTTGGATTCCAGAGATTCAAAGTCACATCTACAGGAAATCTTACAAAAAAAAGGTCTCCCTTTACCCACTTATCAATTGGTGGATCATGGGCCAAAATATAATGATGACAGATTTGTGAGTTCATGCAGCTCAGATGATTTAGCAATATCTGCTATTGGAAAGGGAAAGACTAAGAAAATTGCTGAACAGGAAGCTGCTAAATTATTATTAGAAGAACATTTCAAGAATGAATAATAGTACGACAAAAAAAACAGGCATGGTTTCCTTAATAGGGAAAACAAATGTGGGTAAATCAACTTTATTAAATCAGTTGGTAGAACAAAAAGTCTCAATTACCTCAAGAAAACCTCAAACAACCAGACAAAGACTATTAGGCATCAAGACCGAAGGAAGTAATCAAATAATTTATGTGGATACGCCGGGTTTTCATCAAGGCCATAAGAGGGCATTAAACAAATTTATGAACAAGACAGCTTTATCTTCAATCGAAGGAGTTGATATAGTTCTTTTTGTAGTAGATGCTTTAAATTTTTCCGTGACGGACGAACATTTATTAAGCCAAGTATCTACCAAAGACAATCAAGTAATGCTGGTTATCAACAAAATAGATAAAGTTGCAAAGAAAGAAAAGTTAATCCCCTTTGTTGAAGAGGTCACAAAACTGTTTCCATTTTCAGAAGTCATCCCAATTTCAGCATTGAAAAGGAAAAATATTGATATCTTGGAAAAAGAGATAACAAAAAGATTGCCCGTTGGCGCTCATCTCTATCCTGAAGATCAAATAGCAGACAGTTCAGAAAGATTTTTGACAAGTGAAATAATTAGAGAAAAATGTATCTCTAGAGTGGGAGACGAAATTCCATATAGACTTTCAGTTGTTATCGATAGCTTTAAAGAAGAGGACAAGTTAATAACCATTGATGGAACAATTTATATTGAGAAAAGCAGTCAAAAAGGCATAGTTATAGGAGAACAAGGTAAGCGCCTAAAGGCTATAGGTACTGCTGCTAGAAAGGATTTAGAAAGAATGTTAGGTAATAAGGTTATGCTTAGGCTTTGGGTTAAAGTTAAGAAAGATTGGACAAATGACAGAAGTGCTTTGAATTTCATGGGGTATAAGGTTGTTTAAGAGTTTAACCCTTGAGCCCGCAATTGTTTTGCATACAAGGCCTTATAAAGAAACCAGTTTAATTGTGGAAAGCCTCACTAGAAATCATGGGAGAGTTTCTTTTGTCGCCAAGGGAGCAAAAAGACCCAAAAGTAAAATAGGAGTAATCAAGACCCCTTCTTGTTTATTTCTAATATCTTGTAGAGGCAAAGGAGATCTTAAAACCCTAACTCATTGCGAAATTAATACATACTTTGATCCTTCTTCAGAAAACTTCAATTCTTTGGTTTATTTAAATGAGCTACTAATCAAACTTTTAGAGAAAGAAGACCCCCATCCTGAAATTTTTGATCATTATTTAAAGGTATGTGACTTTTTAAAACATTTAGGCAAGAAGGATTTAGGAACCCATCTCAGATTCTTCGAACTTAACCTTTTAAAAGAAATTGGTTATGGTCTTGATCTAAAATTTGAAGCCAACTCCGATAATAAGATTACGGAGGAGAATAGGTATGCCTTTGATCCCATAATAGGCTTCCAGCTTTTAAAAGATTCTTCGGATAAAAAGAATTGTTACAACGGAAAAGATATCATTAATTTCTCAAAAGGAGACTTAACTAACCCAGATGCTCTTTTGGCATCTAAACAAATTATGAGAGAAGCTATAGACTTCCACCTTGGCAATAAATCTATAAAGATAAGGGAGTACCTATCCGTTCAAGGTAGTTAAGCATGATTAAAGGAATTGGAACAGATTTAGTAGAAAAA
>CAXFFS010000039.1:0-13240 GCA_964002385.1 uncultured Gammaproteobacteria bacterium
AGGCATAGCATTTTAGAGATTGTTCCTTTACCTGAACCACTCAATCCATCTATTGTTATAACAGGTATGTCTTCCATTTATTTAATGTCCAAACCCACTTCTTCACAAATCTCTAAGAAATTAGGGAAAGATGTTGTCACATTTTTAGTATCTTCTATATAGGATTTTTCATTAGCCCTTGTGCATGCAATAGCAGATGTCATTGCAATCCTATGATCACCAAATGAATTAATACGTGAGGCTTCAAACGGCATACCTGAATTTGATGTATTTACTTCTTGATTTAAGCCTTGAATATCAATTCCATCATCATAAATCTTAAATTTTACTCCAAGCAATTTTAGAGAGTTTGACATGGCTTCCAAGCGGTCAGATTCTTTTTCTCTTAATTCTTCAGCTCCTCTAATAATTGTCTGACCCTCAGCAAGAGAAGCTGCTATAAAAAGAACTGGCAATTCATCAATTAGATTTGGAACTAATTTTGGATTCAAAGTAATTCCTTTTAGTTTAGAAGCTCTTATAGATATATCTGCGCAAGGTTCATATTCATTAATTACATTTGAAAGCTTTATATCAGCTCCCATTTCTTTTAAGACTTCCAACAACGCTATTCGAGTTTTATTAATTCCTATATTCATTAATGTTAGATCCGAACCTGGAGTTATCAAAGCTGCCAAGACAAAGAAAGCAGCAGATGAAAAGTCTCCTGGAATATTAATATTGGCTGCATCCATAGATTTAGGAGGTAAAACATGAATCTCCTTTAAGCCTTCTGCTTCTTCAATGGAGACTTGTATACCAAATTTCTTAAACATAAGTTCAGTATGATCTCGAGTTTGTATCTTTTCTTTTATAACAACAGGACCATCTGCATAGAGGCCTGCAAACATAAGACATGACTTAACTTGTGCACTTGCTATAGGTAGCTCATATGAGAAAGCTTTCAGCTTCTCAGAAGGATTTATGTCCAAAGGTGGGCAACCTCCTTTGCTACTAGATATATTTGCTCCCATGGTTGTAAGTGGTGAAACTATCCTTTTCATAGGTCGAGTAGATAAAGAAGCATCTCCTTTTAAAGTACTTGAAAAACTTTGTCCACATAACAAACCGCTCATTAAACGCATTGATGTTCCCGAGTTACCTAAGTAAATATCTGAGTCTGGCTTTTTTAGACCTTGTAGGCCTACCCCATGCACAACTATTTCGTTGTCATGCTGATCAATATTAACCCCCATTTTAGAGAAAGCATTGAGTGTTGCTAAGCAATCCTCACCTTTTAAGAATCCTCGTATTACACTATCGCCTTCAGCAATGGCTGCGCACATAATTGAGCGATGAGAAATAGATTTGTCCCCAGGAATTAAAATCTCTCCTTTTAATGCTTTTCCAGACTTAACTATTAGGTCCAATTCTAAGAATCCTCCTCAAGTCGTTTATCTCTCGCTTCCTTAACAAATCTTAAATAGTCTAGAATAGATTCCTCATCTTCCGAATCTATTAGTTTAGACACTTCATTTAAGGAAGATTTAAATCCTTTAATTGCTTCTAAGACTGCTTCCTTATTAGAGACAGTAACGTCTTTCCACATCAAAGGGTCACTTGAGGCAATTCTTGTATAACTCTCTAAACTACCTCCCGAATATTTAAATACCTTATCACCCAATTCTTTTTCTAGGTAATGCATCAAAGCAAAAGCAATAACGTGAGGTAAGTGGCTGGTTTTTGAAAACACTTTGTCGTGTTCTACAGGGTCCATTATTGAAACTTTTGAACCCAGTTGTTCCCAAAAATGCTTAACTTTATTTAATTTCTTATTATCTTTGTCTCCATTTAGAACTGATAAAACGACAAGTTTATCTTTGAAAAGTAAAGAATTATAATTAGCTAATCCACTCTTCTCTGACCCAGCTATGGGGTGGGACATAATAAATTTTTCACCAACTTTAGTATTCTCTTCCAAAAACTCAATTAGCTTGGATTTTGAGCTAAAAGTGTCAGTAAAAATCACTTTTTCGTTATTAAAAGAGCCTTCTATCAATTTTAAGGCCCTTTCAAAGCTTAAACTTGGTACTGAGAATATAATTAAACAATCCTCTTCTATTCTTTTCAGTTGATTGTCAATGTTATTGATTAGACCCATATTATTGGCATCCTTCGTTACTTCTTCATCTAAATCTAGTCCATAAACCTCCAGAGGAATATTTAATTCTTTTATGGTTTTAAGGATTGACCCTCCAATTAAACCTAACCCAACTACTAGAATATTTTTAAATGAAAGTTCCATATCAGGACTCGTTTAACGAGGTTAAACTCTCCATAAATACAGAATTCTCTTCAGGAAGACCTATGGTAACCCTCAGATGATTTGGCATTTTGTAAATTTCCATAGATCTGGTTATAACCCCTTTTGGCAAAAGACTATTAAAAACTTTATTAGAGCTACCTTTACAATCAAAGGAAATAAAATTAGCGAATGATTTTATAAAGTGATATTGATGAGATTCAAAAAATTTATAGAATCTTTCCTTTTCTTGTTTATTGAGCTTTAGACACTTTTCTAAATGTTCTGTGTCATCAAGAGCCACCTCTGCAGCTGATAAAGCTATGGAATTTACATTAAAAGGCTGCCTCACTCTATTTAAATAGTCAGCTAAAGAACTCGACGTGACTGAGAAGCCCACCCTTAAACCAGCTAAACCGTAAGCCTTTGAAAAAGTTCTAGAAATTATTAAGTTCGGAAAATTGTTAACCAAACTAAAAGGTACATCCTCCATTTCATAATTTGAATAATCAAAATAAGCTTGGTCTAATAAAACTATTACTTCACTTGGAATCTTTTCAAGAAACCTAATAATCTCATTCCTCTCTAAAAAGGTTCCTGTCGGATTATTTGGATTAGCTATGAAAACTACTTTTGTTTTATCGTTTATTGCGTCTAACATTGCTTGTAAATCATGCCCCCAATCCTTAGCTTCAACTTCAACTCCTTGTGCTCCAAGTGACTGAGTAACTAGTGGATAAACAGCAAAGGCATGTTTTGAATAAACAGCATTGTCATTTGGGGTTAGAAAACATCTAGCAACAAGCTCAATAATATCATTAGATCCATTGCCAAGTGTGAGCATGTCTGTATTTACAGAGTGTCTTGTACTTAAGGCTTCTTTTAGCCTAGAACCGTTTCCATCAGGATAACGGTGAATACCAGAAATGACTTCTTTTAAGACTTCTAATACTTTTGGACTTGGTCCTAGTGGACTCTCATTACTAGCAAGTTTTATAGCATTCTTAATTCCATATTCTCTTTCTAAATCTTCAATAGGTTTTCCAGGTTCATAAGGTGTTAAGCCCTTAATGCCAGAATTAATTAAATCCTTTAACTCTAGATCCACTTTTAATTCTCAGCTTTTGGATAGGAGCCTAGTAATTTTATTTCTGCGTCGGTTGCATTAAGTTCTTCTAATAAACTTTTTACTTTTTTATCGTCCTTATGTCCTTCAAAGTCAAAGAAGAACGAGTAATTCCACTTATCTACTTTAGAAGGCCTGTAGGTGATATGAGTAAGATTCAGACCATTTTTCTGTATAGGTTTTAATAGATTATATAAAGCTCCCGATTCATTTTTTGTAGTAACTAGCAGGGATGTTTTATCTTTTCCTGTACTAGCTACCTCTTGTAAGCCAATAGAAATAAACCTAGTTGTATTGTTGGAATAGTCTTCTATGTTTCTTTTAATTATTTCAAGACCATATTTTCCGGCTGCTAAGGCGCCAGCTATTGCAAATATTTCTGAGTTCTTCTTAGCATTCTTAGCTGCTTGAGCATTACTGGATACTGACACTCTGTTCACATCAGGACAATAAGCATCTAACCAATTTTTACATTGTGCTAGGGTTTGTTCATGAGCGTGTATTTCAAAACCTTTCTTTGGAAGAGCTTGGTTTAAGCCCATCAAACTATGGTGGATTAACATCTCTATTTCACCACAAATATTTAAGTTGAAGTCCGACAAGCAATCTAAAGTCACATTAATAGGACCTTCACTAGAATTTTGTATTGGAACTATTCCGTAATCACTTTTTCTTTCACTAACAGCCTTAAATACTTCTTCTATAGTATCTGAAGCAGTTTTATTAATTGAACTGCCGAAATTCTCTTTTACAGCGGAATCTGAGTAAGTTCCTTCTGGCCCTAAAAATGCTATATCTATTTCTTTCTCTTGAGCTCTACAACTTGAGATTATCTCTTTAAAAATATTAACTATTTGTTTGTCGCTTAAGGGGCCAGTGTTAATCTTTTTTAACTGTCTCAGTATGTAAGCCTCTCTTTCTGGCTTATAGATTACTTCCTCTTTTTTATTTTCACCTGCCTGAATAGCTAAAGAAGACCTTTGGTTTAACATTTGCAGAAGTTCTGCATCTAACTCATCTATCTTCTTTCTTATACTATCTAATTCTTTCTTCTTCGACATAAAAACTAAAGGTTCTCTCTTTCAAAGAGCCACATAAACTCTATAAGAGCCTCAACTCCTTCCTCAGGCATGGCATTGTAAATGCTAGCCCTCATACCTCCAACTGATCTATGTCCTTTCAATGCCAACAAGCCTTTAGTAGATGAATCTGTTAGAAATTTGCTGTTTAGCTCCTCTTTTTCTAATAAAAAAGGGATATTCATTATTGACCTTGAAGATTTTTCTATTTTGTTTGAGTACAGATCAGATCTATCTACAAAATCGTATAATTTTTTGGCCTTTTTCTCGTTGATTTGACCTATTGCCTTCAGTCCTCCCCTGCCTTTAAGCCACTTAAAAACCTTACCTGCCACATACCAAGAGAAGGTCGGTGGAGTGTTATACATTGAAGAGCTCTCCTCCAAAATTAAATAATTCATCGGGGAAGGTACAGTTTTTTGGGCTGAACCCAGTAATTCTCTATTTACTATGACAAAGCCCAACCCAGCAGGACCTATATTTTTCTGAGCACCTCCGTAAATTAGACCGAAAGAACTCACTTCAATTGGTTCAGAAAGAATACTCGAAGAAAAATCTGCAACTATGGGTATGACTTCTTTATTGACCTCTCGTAAAGCAATCCCACCTATAGTTTCATTTGGCGTTACGTGAATATAATCTTGTTTATCTGATAACTTCCAACTCGATTGAGGAGGGAAAAAAGAAAAATTAGTTTCCTGAGAACTTGCAGCTATTCTTACATTGGTATACTTCTTGGCTTCTTCAATGGACCTGTTTGCCCAATATCCCGAGTTTACATAACTTACTTCGCCATCAGGAGAGGATAGATTTAATGGTATAGCTGCATTTTGTAAAGTGGCTCCACCATGTGTAAATAAAACTGCATAGGAATCAGGAATACTTAACAAATCCCGAAAATCCTTTTCAGCTTCAAAAGCAATCTCTTGATAATCATCACTCCTGTGGCTGATTTCTAAAACCGAAAGACCTTTACCCTTCCAGTCCAATAACTCTTCTTTAACTTCTTCTAATACGCTTGTGGGAATAGTGGCTGGACCCGCACCAAAGTTATATTTTCTATTATTAAGCATCGTCTATAAATTCTTCACTTATAGGAGCCAAATTAACTAGCTTTTCACCTTCCTTCAACTTAATAACAGTCACACCTTGAGTGTTCCTTCCGATAACATTTATTTCTGAAACTTTGGTTCGAACTAGCATTCCTTTATTGGTTATTAGCATAACCTGATCTTCATCTGAAACCTGAGCAGCCCCAATTAGTTGACCATTGCGCTCTGAGGTTTGCATAGCAATAACCCCCTTAGCTCCTCTTCTTGTTTTTCTAAAATCACTTGATACAGATCTTTTGCCAAATCCATTTTTACTGACAGTAAATATTGTCGCTTCCTCTTCAGGGATTATCAGAGAAATAACTTGTTGACCTTTTTCAAGTTTTATACCCCTAACTCCTTGAGCGCTTCTACCCATGGACCTGACTTCAGATTCAGAGAAATGAGCAGCTTTTCCTGCATTAGACACAAGCATAACGAATTTTTTTCCGTTCGTTACGGTGCTTCCTACTAACTCATCGTCCCCAACCAAAGTAATGGCTCTTTTCCCTCCTTTCCTTCGGTTAGAAAACTCTGTTAGAGGTGTTTTTTTAACCGTTCCAGATTTGGTTGCCATTAAAACAAAATTACCTTCCTTGTATGCATCAACAGGTACCATGCTTGTGATACGTTCACCTTCATTAAGTTGAATCAAATTAACTAAAGGCCTTCCTTTAGCCACCCTTCCTGCCGAAGGAATATCATAAACCTTTAACCAGTAAACCTGACCAAGATTAGAGAAGCAGAGAAGAGTAGTGTGCGTATTTGCTACCAGTAATTGTTCAACAAAATCCTCCTCCTTAACCGAAGCAGCAGTTTTCCCCGTGCCTCCTCTTCTTTGCGATCTGTACTCATCTAAGGGCTGTGTCTTTGCATAACCCTCATGAGAAATAGTGACGACCCTATCTTCGGGAGTTATCAGATCTTCAGCATTAAGATCTCCGATAGAATCTTGAATTTCAGTCCTTCTTTCATCTTTGTATTGAGTTTGTATTTCCTTAAGTTCATCACAAACAACTTCAATCAACCTAGTATTGTCAGATAGTATTTCCATCAAGGATGTAATTAAATCGACTATCTCTTCATATTCTTTAATTAATCTGTCTTGTTCTAATCCTGTTAATCTTTGAAGCCTCATATCCAAAATAGCTTGGGCTTGGTTTTCTGATAACTGATAGCTTTTTCCTTTCAAACCAACATCTTTTTCAAGATCTTCAGGACGACAAGCTTCTGCCCCAGCTTTTTTTAACATCTTGGTCACTTTCCCTGCTTTCCACTTCTTCTTAAGAAGCTTGGCTTTAGCTTCATTTCCATCTTTAGATTTTTTTATTAAATCGATCATCGGATCAATGTTCGATAATGCAATGGTGAGGCCTTCTAAAATATGCCCTCGTTCCCTTGCTCTCCTAAGTTCGTAAATGGTTCTTTTTGAAACAACTTCTTTTCTAAAGTTAAAAAAGATACCCAAAATATCTTTGAGATTAAGTAACTTTGGTTCTGTTCCAACTAAAGCCACATTGTTTATTCCAAAAACAGTTTGCATTTGAGTTTGTTTAAATAAATTATTCAAAACTACATCTGCTATTGCTCCTGATCTCAGCTCAATAACTATTCTTACGGGATCATCTTTATCAGATTCGTCTCTTATCTCTTTGATCCCTTCAATTTTTTTATCTCTCATTAAATGAGCTATGTTCTCAACTAGCCTGGCTTTATTTACCATATAGGGTATCTCTGAAATTACTATCTGAGGTTTTCCTTCTTCCTCCCCTTCTATTAGAGTTTTAGCCCTGACCTTAACCTTTCCTTTACCGGTTTCGTAAGCATTACGAATACCAGACTTTCCATTGATTATTCCTCCAGTAGGAAAATCTGGTCCAGGTATAAGTTTCAGGAGTTCATCGATAGAAATTTCAGGATTCTCTATAAAAGCCAGACACGCAGAAATCGTCTCGTCCAGGTTATGAGGCGCCATGTTGGTTGCCATACCCACTGCTATTCCTGAAGAGCCATTGATGAGTAAATTTGGAATTCTAGTGGGTAAAACGTCAGGCATGGTTTCCTGACCATCGTAATTTTCTATGAATTTAACTGTCTCTTTGTCTAAATCTTCTAAAATCTCATGAGCTATTCTCGACATTCTGGCTTCAGTGTATCTTGCAGCAGCAGGAGGATCTCCGTCCATAGAACCAAAATTACCTTGCTTATCAACCAGCATGTATCTCAAGCTCCACCACTGACCTAGTCTTACAATAGTTTCATAAGCCGCTGTATCTCCATGGGGATGATATTTTCCAGTTACATCACCCACTATTCTCATAGATTTCTTCGGTGGTTTATTCCAATCGTTGTTCATTACATGCATGGCATATAAAATTCTTCTGTGAACTGGTTTTAAACCATCCCTAGCATCAGGTAGAGCCCTGCCTACAATCACATGCATGGCATAATTTAGATAAGATTCTTTAAGCTCTTCCTCTAAATTAATTGGAACAATTTCTTTTGCGGCTATTTCACCCATATTTCCTCGTTTTTTAAGTCTAAAAATCTAAGAAAATATAAGCTAAAAAGCTTATAAATAAAGATTTTCTTGGTATTAAAAGAAGTGTCAACTTGGACTAGAATTTTAACATATTTTATAGCTCAAATGTGGCCAAAATTGGGCTATTTTGGAAGTGTTTTAGCTCTTAAACTCAGTCACTAAAGAAGAGACAGATTCCTTTGCATCACCAAACAACATCCTCGTGTTCGATTTGAAGAATAAAGGATTTTGTATACCTGCAAACCCTGAAGCCATTGACCTTTTCAACACAAAGACTGTTTTAGCTCTATCGGTTTCTATAATTGGCATACCATAAATAGGACTGTTTTCATTTTCTTTTGCGTCTGGATTAACCACATCATTTGCACCAATTACCATACAAACATCGACTGTTTCCATAATTGGATTCACGTCTCCTGGTTCAACCAACACATCATAAGAAACATTAGCTTCGGCAAGAAGCACATTCATGTGACCCGGCATACGGCCAGCTACAGGATGTATAGCGTATTTGACCTCAGCTCCATTAGCCTCTAAAAGTTCACCCAATTCTCTAACTGAATGTTGAGCTTGGGCTACAGCCATCCCATAACCTGGAACTATTAAAACAGATGCTGCTGCTTCAAGTATTAGATATGCATCAGCTGTGTTAATGGGTCTTACTTCACCTTGACCTACTTTTGCTTCAGATCCACTAGTAGTAACGGCACCAAATCCGCTAAACAAAACATTAGCCAAAGATCGATTCATGGCCTTGCACATGATATTAGTCAGGATCAGTCCACTTGCACCTACCAAAGCTCCAGCCACGATCAAAACATTGTTTAGAATTACAAATCCTGCTGCACAAGCTGCTAAGCCAGAAAAACTATTTAAAAGAGCTATAACTACTGGCATGTCAGCTCCTCCAATTGGAATGACAAACAGAACGCCTAACATGAAAGCAAGCAAACATATTATGAAAAGTATTTGAAATTGGTTTTCTGTAAACATTCCCTGAAAGAAGATCATTTCTAAACCAGCAAGAAGAATAACTCCGAGAAGAAGACTGTTTACGATTTGTTGTCCATTGTAGAGGTAGGGTTTACCACTAATGGTCTCAGAAAGTTTTCCCCAAGCAATTAAGCTTCCTGAAAAGGTAACTCCACCAATCAGAACAGTAAGATAAATAGCTATTAGAAGAGCAGCGTTTTGATTTAATCCACTTAGATATTCAGCTGATCCTACAAGGAGACTAGCGATACCACCAAAGCCATTAAAAAGAGCTACCATCTCCGGCATCCCTGTCATTTTTACTTTTGTGGCAGCGATGAATCCTATTAAAGACCCAATACAAACCCCAACTATAATCCAGGTGTAATCGATGATACCTTGATCTAATAGGGTAACTAAGACAGCTAACAGCATTCCAGAAGAAGAAACCAGATTACCTTTCCTCGCAGTTTCTGGAGAGCCTAGCATCTTCAAGCCTAAGATAAACAGCATTGAAGCTAGTATGTAAGTTAAATTTACAACTATCTGAGTATTAAACTGATCCAAAAAATCACTCCTTTCCCTTCTTTTTAAACATGGATAACATGCGATTGGTAACTAGGTATCCACCCACTACATTGATGGTTGCAAAAGTTACTGCTGCAGTTCCTAACAACACTGTTAAAGGTTGTGAGACATAACCTGAGCCTGAAGCCAGCAAAGCTCCCACTAGAGTTATTCCTGAAATAGCATTTGCCCCTGACATTAGAGGGGTATGAAGCGTAGAAGGTACTTTTGAAATAAGTTCAAAACCGAGAAAGATACTTAAAACCAGTACAAAAAATAATAGAGTAAATTGAGTTTCCATAAATTAGATCCTGTCTTTGACCATAGCGTTAACTATATCTCCATCGTGAGTAACAACACATCCTGATAAGATCTCATCTGAGATATCAAAATTTAATTCTTTGTTTTCTGAGTCCCAATACTCTTCTAAAAGATTAAATAAATTATTCCCATAAACGAGAGATGCATCAAAAGCAACTTCTCCAGGTAAATTTGAAAGCCCCACAATAGTTACCCCATTATGAATAACATGCTCATCAGATATTGAGCCATCTACATTACCTCCTGAACTTACAGCCATGTCTATTATCACGCTTCCAGGCTTCATAGCTTCAATCATTTCCATTGTTACTATTCGAGGAGCGGGTCTTCCAAAAACTTGAGCAGTAGTAATCACAACATCGGATTGGGCACAGACTTTTTTCATGCCTTCCTGTTGCATTTTAATTTGTTCTTTTGAGAGCTCTTTAGCATAACCTTGTTCTGTTTGTTCAGTTTCTCCAATATCAATTTGGACAAATCTAGCGCCCAAAGACTTAACCTGTTCTTCGACTTCAGGACGAGTATCAAAAGCTTCTACTCTGGCTCCTAATCTTTTAGCTGTTGCAATAGCTTGTAGACCGGCAACTCCAACTCCAATAACAAAAACCTTACTTGGAGATATAGTTCCTGCTGCAGTCATCATCATTGGGAAAGATTTGCTTAAACAACTTGAGGCTTCAATAACTGCCGCATAGCCTCCTAAATTTGCTTGTGAACTTAAAGCATCCATCTTTTGTGCTCTTGTGATGCGTGGGATCAATTCCATGCTGATAGCACTGATATTAGATCTGGCAAACTCTTCAACCAATTCGATCTCATTAAAAGGGTCTAAAAAACTAATGTGAATAGAATTCTTTTTTATAAGACTAATTTCTTCTTTTTCTGGTTTATTGATTCTACAAATTACATCCGACGAGGATAAAGAAGAATCCCGACCTTTGCTGATAGAAGCTCCAGAAGAAGCATATAAGTCATCTGATATGTGAAGTGTTTTACCTATTGAAGCTTCAACTTCTACATCCATTCCTAATTCAACTAATTTACTTACAGTCTCTGGAAGAACGCTAACTCTGCTCTCAAAGTCATTTTCTTTTGGAAAAAATATTTGCACTTTTGTGAACTGTTATTTAATGTTGGGGCGCATTTAACCACAATATAAAGTAAGTCGCCTTACTCTTTTATGACAATAAAACAAAATATAGATTCAGAAGAGATACAGAAATTTGATGACCTTGCAAAGACTTGGTGGGATGAAGAAGGCGACTTTAAATCTCTTCATCAAATCAATCCTCTAAGAATAAATTTTATTAAAGAAAGAGTTAATTTAATTGGGAAAAAGGTTCTTGATGTAGGCTGTGGTGGTGGAATTTTGTCAGAATCATTAGCTGGCTTGGGCGCTGAAGTAATGGCCATAGATGCTTCAGAGAAAACAATAAATATAGCAAAAGCACATGCAAAAGAAGTTAAAAGTAATGTCAAATACCTAAATACCACTACAGAGGAGCTTTTAAATGATCATTCACATCTTAAGTTTGATTTGATTACTTGCCTTGAAATGCTTGAACATGTTCCTGAGCCCTCTCAAACTATCAATGAATTTTCTTCCTTGTTGTCACAAAATGGAGATCTCATCATATCGACTATTAATAGGAATCCTCGATCCTACTTATTTGCTGTCATAGGAGCAGAATACATTCTTAATCTGTTACCGAAAGGAACCCATGATTATTCAAAATTTATAAAACCTTCCGAAGTTTCCAAATGGATTAGATCAGCTAATTTGATACTTAATGAAACAATAGGTCTTAGTTATAACCCAATTACTGATACCTATTGGTTAGGAAAAGACATTGCAGTTAACTATATGATGCACATTAAAAAAGACAATGAAGGCAATTGAATTTATCGCTTTTGATTTAGATGGTACTTTATTGGATACGGCAAAAGACTTCTTTTTAGCTGTAAATGAACTGAGGTCTATGTACAAATTAGAACCTTGTGAATTTGATGAAATTAGAAGTCGAGTTTCTGAAGGAGCAATTAGCTTAGCAACATACGCACTTGCCTTAGATGATAATGAAAAAGATGATATAGAATTTCATCGACAAGAACTTTTAAAAATTTATGACTCTTGTTGTCTTAATGAGACCACTCCTTTTAAAGGAATAAATAAACTATTGAACCAAATCAACATTGCTGGATTGAAATGGGGAATTGTTACCAACAAACCAGAGTCCTTTGCTGAAAAGATAGTAAATTATTTTTTTTCTTCATATAGACCTTCGTGCCTAATTTGCCCAGAACATACTGGTGAAAGAAAGCCTAGCCCGAAAGGATTATTGAAAGCCTGCGAGTTAGTAGGGTCAGAGCCAAGCACCTCAATTTATGTTGGGGATCATTTGATAGACATAGAAGCAGGCAGAAGAGCAAATATTAAAACTGTAGCTGCAGCCTATGGTTATATACCTAAAGGACAAACTTGTTCAGACTGGAAAGCAGATTTCATAGCTGAATCTCCAAGTCACATCAAAGATTTTATTCTAGGTATTAAATGATTGAAGGCTCTCTTTACAATGCACCTAAGAATTTACTGAAGGATAAGGTTATCCTTGTCACAGGTGGAGGATCTGGTATTGGAAGACAGGCAGGTCTTACTTTTACAGCTTTTGGAGCTGAAGTTATTCTGCTTGGAAAAAATTCTTCAAATTTAAATGAGACTTATAGTCTTTTTGAAAAAAACAATCTTAAAAAACCAATATTACAAGCAATTGATTTTGAAATAGCTGAAGAAGAAGATTTCAAAAAGATTTCGGAAGAAGTACTTAAAGAATTTGGAAAATTGGATGGCCTGCTTAATAACGCTAGTATCTTAGGGACAAAAACTTCTATCCAGAATTATGACATTAACGAATGGAGACGTGTATCAAAGATTAATTTTGAATCATCTCTATTGTTAACAAGATCTCTGCTTCCTGTATTGCAGATACCAGATAATTCTTCCATTGTTTTTACATCCTCAGGTGTAGGAAGGAAAGGAAAGGCTTACTGGGGAGCTTATGCTATATCCAAGTTTGCAACTGAGGGATTGGTGCAGATTCTTAGTGAAGAACTAGAAAAAACATCAGGTATTAGGGTGAATGCAATTAACCCAGGAGCTGTTCGAACTAAAATGAGGGCTCAGGCTTATCCAGCTGAAGACCCTAAAACTCTCAAAAATCCAAAAGAAATAATGAATGCTTATTTATTTCTTATGGGAATAGA
>CAXFFS010000040.1:0-13155 GCA_964002385.1 uncultured Gammaproteobacteria bacterium
TTCCATCTATCACTATTGAACCAGCTATAAAACCAAACTTAGGAGACTTGAAGGTGTCCTTTACCTCAGCTGTGCCTAGAACTTCTTCCTTAATATCTGGTTCTAGATGGCCTTCTATAGTTTCTTTAATGCCATCCAAAAGATCGTAAATTATTCCGTAATAGGAAATATCAATAGATTCAGCTTCAGCTAATTTCTTAGAGGAGCTGTCAGCCCTTACATTGAAGCCAATAATTGAAGCATGAGTCGTTATAGCTAGATTAACATCATTATTATTTATTCCGCCAACAGAATCATGAACAATATTTAATCTTACTTCTTCAGATGCAAAATTCTTTAAAGAACCCAATATTGCTTCAAGGGAACCATGGGTATCAGCTTTTATTACAAGATTAAGTTTTATAACCTTTGAAAGTTCAGAATCAAATAAGGATTCTAAGTTAGTAATTTGCTGTCGGGCCAATCTACTCTCTCTTGCCCTTTTAGACCTCTCAGTGGAGATTTCTTTAGCCATTTTTTCACTGGTTACAACAACAAAATCTTCGCCAGCTTTTGGTGGAGAATCTAGACCACTTATCAATACAGGCACCGAAGGACCTGCTGATTTTAATGATTTAGAGTTTTCATCAACTAAACTTCTTATCTTTTTAGTTTGTTCACCAACCAAAATCATATCCCCTGCTTTTAAAGTTCCCTCTTGTACAAGAACTGTTGCAACAGCTCCCTTTCCTTTTTCGGTGCTAGAGTCTAGAACAACCCCGTGGGCTGGGCCATTATGATGAGCCTTTAATTCCAGTACTTCTGCTTCCAAAGAAACCGCTTCCAATAAAGCATCTATTCCTTCACCTTTTAAAGCGGAAACGCTAATAAATTGGGTATTACCACCCCAATCCTCTGGGACAAGCTCCTTTGAAGAGAGCTCATTTTTTACCCTCTCTAAATCTGCTCCTTCAAGATCTATTTTATTAACTGCAACAATGATAGGAACTTCAGCTGCATTTGCATGACTTATCGCTTCTTCTGTTTGGGGTTGAAGACCATCGTCTGCAGCTACTACCAATATGACAATATCAGTAGAATTTGCCCCTCTAGCCCTTACTTCACTAAAAGCTGCATGCCCAGGAGTATCAATAAAAGTCATTGTTCCTTGTTTAGTGTCTGCCTGATAAGCACCTATTTTCTGTGTGATCCCACCTTCTTCTTGTTTAGTTACATTGGTGTTCCTTATAGAATCTAGCAGAGTAGTTTTTCCATGATCTACATGACCTAAAACTGAAATGACTGGATTTCTAACTTCTTCGGTACCTTCGTAAGTAACCAACTCATCCAGTTTATCTTCTGCTAACTCTTCTTGTGCAGGTTCGGCCTGATGTCCCATCTCCTCAGTAAGTAAAATAGCTGTATCTTGATCTAAAGTTTGGTTAACAGTAGCCATTACACCCATATCCATTAATTTTTTTACTACTTCTACTGATTTAATTGAAAGTTCTTTAGCAAGGTCACTAACTGTGATGGCAACAGGAATTTTAACTAGCTTAGTAACTAATTCAGAGGGTTTTTCAAACCTATGTTCTACAATCTTACCGGCTTGTTGACTTAAAAATTCTTCTCCCTCCAGCTCTTTTTGTTCCTTCTTTGAGATTACACTCTTCTCTTTTTGTAACTGTTTCCTCCTTTCTACTACTTTGGGTCCTCCAGTAGAAGGCTTAGTTCTCTTTACTACAGGATGAGAAGTGTTAGTTTTCCTTTTAACAGATACCTTATTCTCTACTTCCTTCCTTTTTCTTTCTTCTTCAGACTTTTTAAATTCTTCTCCTTCAATCCTTTTCTTTTCTATTTCATTGAAATCAATTCTTTGAGAAGTGCCTTCTAAATCTTCACCGGACTCCGAAGGCTTAGCTTTTTTCCTTTTTATTTCAATTGTCGTTGATTTATTAGTAGTTTCTGTTGGTTTTTTCCGTTTTAAACTTATTGTTGTGGAAACTTTATTTTGTTGGCTCTTTAAAAATCCTAGAAGTATTTTTTTATCATCATCAGTTACTAAATCATTGGATGAAGATTGGCCTAAACCGGCTTCCTTCATTTGCAAAAGTATTTTATCTACTGGAGTACCTACAATATTTGCTAGTTGTTCTACTGAAACATCTTTCATTTGTTTTTTACTTATCTTCTTTAAACCAATGCTCTCTCGCTTCCATGATTAACTCACCTGCAGCATTTGCTTCTATCTCAATTATGTCAGTTAATTCCTCTACAGATAATTCTGCCAAATCGTCTCTTGTTTTGATTCCCTTTTGATTTAATTCAATGGCCAAAGACATATCCACTAAGCTAACAGCCATTAAATCATTCTCCTCACCTTCATTCTCTGAAGAGATTTCCATTGTTAAAGTAAGTAGAGCTTCTTTTGAACGATTAATTAAAGCTTCTGATATTTCTTTATCGAAACCTTCTATCTTACTTAAATCAGATTCTTTAGCTCCAGCAATTAGCTCTAAAGATGAATACCCTTCATTAACTAAGACACTTGCAAGATCCTCATCAACATCCAAGTACTTTATAAGGGTTTGCAAAGAAGCTGATCCTTTTTCACTTTCCTCTCTAACAGCGTCCTTATCTACGACATTTAATCTCCAGCCAGTTATTGAGCTACACAACCTTACATTTTGGCCATTTCTGCCTATGGCCTGAGCTAAAGAATCCTTATTCACTGCAACTTCCATCACTTGATTCTCTTCATCAAGAATAATTGAGTCTATCTCGGCAGGTCCAATTGCATTTATCAATAATTGCGCGGGATCATCAGCCCAAATGACAATATCTAATCTTTCATTTCCAAGTTCAGAAGACACCGCTTGGACTCTGGAGCCTCTCATTCCTACACAAGCTCCTACTGGGTCAATTCTGTTATCATTTGTCTTAACCGCTATCTTAGTTCTAGAGCCTGCATCCCTGGCGATAGCTTTAATCTCTATTACTTGCTCAGCAATTTCAGGAACTTCTAACTTAAATAACTCTCCTACCATCTCTGGACATCTTCTACTTAGCGAAAGCTGAGATCCTCTATTTTCTCTTTCTTCCTCTTGTAACACAGCCCTTAATCTGTCACCAATTCTATAAACTTCGCCTGGTATTAACTCGTCTCTTGGAAGAATTGCTTCTGCTGAGTCTCCTAAATCAATTATTAAAAATTCCCTTGTGACCTTTTTAACAGTTCCATTAACCAACTCCCCAAGTAAAGATCTATATTCATCAACTATCTTAGCCCTTTCTGCTTCTCTAACCTTCTGAACTATGACCTGTTTAGCAGCCTGGGCAGCAATTCTCCCGAATTCTACATTATCAACTTTTTCTTCAATTCTTGAGCCAAGTTCTAGTTTAGAGTCTTTCTTCTTAGCTTCCTCTAAAAGTATGTGCAATCCGGAATCTTCAAATTCTTCTTCTTCAACTACTTCCCAGAATCTAAAAGTTTGATATTCCCCAGTACTTTTATCTATATTGACTAAGATATTAGAAGGCTCTATATATCTTCGCTTAGTAGCAGTAGCTAAAGCTGACTCAATCGCTTCAAAAATAACTTCTTGCGCGAGCCCTTTTTCACTTGAAACTGATTCAGCTACTAATAAGATTTCATCTTGCATTTTATACCTCTGTAAACTCTAAGTTGGCCTTTTCAATTGCTTCAAAGTTAATAAAGCTTTCTTCATTGTTGACCTCTACCACTATGGCCTCTTTAGATACTCTACGTAGAAAACCTTTAACGCTTTTATATTCCATTTGTTCATTCCTATATCTAACCTTAATCATGCGCCCAAGATAATTTATATATTGCTCTTTATTAAAGAATTTTCTATCAATCCCTGGAGAAGAGACTTCTAAAATCAAACTATTAGAGTAAAGCTCATCTGCTTCAATTACTTTAGAAATATGCTTACTTACTTTCTCACAATCTTTTACCGTTATTCCTTTGTCATTATCAATAAATACTCTAAGAGTTGGGTTTGTAATACTCCCTATAAGCTCCAAGCCCCAGATATCGCATCCTAAAGCCTTAATATCTCTTCTAATTAATGTTTCAATATGTTCTTTATCCATTTCTTACTAACCTAACAAAAAAGCCCTCAAGGGGCTTTTAGTTGGTAGCGGGGGTAGGATTTGAACCTACGACCTTTGGGTTATGAGCCCAACGAGCTACCGGACTGCTCCACCCCGCATCAAAGCTGGCGAAGTATAGGTCTACCTATCAAGGTGGTCAAGAAAATTGGTGCCGAAGAGAGGATTCGAACCTCCACGGGCCAAAGCCCACTACCCCCTCAAGGTAGCGTGTCTGCCAGTTCCACCACTTCGGCAACATCTATTCTGGTAAAGAGTCAGGAACTATACCTTCTTTAGGTTTAGTTATTTCTTCTTGGAAGATAATTTCCTGATCTACAGATCTAGCTTGAAAAGTTAAATAAAAGCTTAGAGTAAGAAAAATAAGAGATAAAACAGCTGTAATCTTAGCCAATGGGCTTAAAGAGCTATTAGGACCGAACATTGTATTGCTTGTTCCACCACCAAAAGCACTCCCAATATCCGACCCCTTCCCTTGTTGAAAAAGAATAAAAGCAATTAAAAGTAGTGCTGTTAAAATATAAAAAAAGATCAAGAAAGTCTGCATTAGTTTTTTCCCTAGTTTCGATTATTTGTTAAGACAATATTACAAAATTCTTCACATTCTAATGAAGCACCACCTATAAGTAACCCCTGTACTCCTTTTAATGAAAGAATCTGTCTTGAACTTGAAGAGTCTACACTTCCTCCATAGAACACCCCTAAAAAGCTTTCTTTTTCAAAAGACCTAACTTCATTAACTATTTGTCTATGTATATCCTCAATATCATCTAGTTTAGCTGTTTCTCCTGATCCAATTGCCCACACCGGTTCATAAGCTACTATGAATTTATTTAATTCTGCATCGTTCAGTATTTCTAATTGTTCTCTTAGAACACTTATTGTTTTACCTTCTTCTTTTTCTTTTAAAGACTCTCCAATACAAAAGATAACTCTCAAGTCTTCTTTTGAAGCAGATTCAAGTTTTTCTAACAATAGTTGATTATCCTCTTTAAAAACCTTCCTTCTCTCTGAATGTCCAATTACCACATATTCAGCTCCTAACTCTTTAAGCATTGCTCCATCTATGCCTCCTGTTAAAGGAGAAATATTGCTTGGGTCTATATTTTGAGCTCCTAAAGAAATACTTAATTTTTCTCTTTTTATGATCTTTGAAGCTTCGGAGAGAAAACATACAGGAGGACAAAGAATGCATTTGGTCTGTAAAGATTCATCTAAAGTTTTATTAATTCCTTCAAGCCATCGAACAAGCATGGACTGGGAGCCATTCATTTTCCAATTAGCTATAAACATATGGTCTTATGCGGCTCTGCGGATAAAATCAGATAATTCTTTAGCTAGGTCTTCTGCAAGTTCTTTTGTGGAGGCCTCCACCATGACTCTCAAAAGATCTTCTGTGCCAGAAGGCCTTATAAGCACTCTTCCCTTATTGCCTAGTTTTTTTTCTAACTTAGAAACTTCAGATCTGACCTCAGAATTCATTATGATTTTATGTGGATTGTTAACTTCAAAACTTATTAACTCTTGTGGTAATTTTGTAAAATTTTCTAAAGCTTTTGATATGTCAAAATTGAAGCTCTTTAATGATTTAAGTACCTTTACTGAGGCAATAAGAGCATCTCCTGTAGTAGTGTGATCTAAGCAGATAATATGGCCCGATGGTTCTCCTCCTAAAATCCAACTTCTTTCTCTTAAAGCCCTTAAAACATATTTATCCCCTACATCTGTCCTCAAGAATTCTATTCCTTCCCTCTCTAGAAACAATTCCAAAGATTTATTTGTCATAAGAGTACCTACAATCCCTTTATAAGACTCCTTATTAGGATCTGAGCCGTTCGTAGAAATTAAGGTATAGAGAAGATCATCCCCATCTAATATTTTTCCATTTCTATCAACTAAAACTAATCTATCTCCATCACCATCAAAAGCAATACCAAGATCAGCCCCATTAGAAATAACTTCTTTCTGTATTTTTTCTGGGTTTGTTGAACCACACTCTGCGTTGATGTTAATTCCATCAGGAGAAGTAGATATTTCTATTACTTTACATCCTAATTCCTTAAAGACCTCTGGCGCTACTGAATAATTAGCTCCATTTGCACAATCAATAACTAAAGTAAGTCCAGATAAGTCTAGGTTTGAAGACGCAGATATACAAAAATCAATGTACATTTCTTGAGCATCTTCTAATCTGCTAGCTTTTCCCAGCTCTAAAGAATTTACAACTGAGCTATTCTCTAAAAGAATATCTTCTATTTTTTTCTCCAATCCATAATCAAATTTAAAGCCGTCTTTAGTAAAAAATTTAATGCCATTGTCACTAAATCTATTATGTGAGGCACTTATCACTAATCCAGCCTGATTGGTAGATTTTGCTAAATAAGCAACTCCAGGAGTAGGCATGGGTCCAACCAAGGTTACATTTACGCCGGCTGAAATGAATCCTGACTCCAAAGCGGACTCAATCATATATCCTGATATTCTTGTATCCTTGCCAATTAAAATACTTTCAACCCCTTCTTCTTTTAGAATCTTTCCTGCAGCCCATCCAAGTTTTACCATAAACAATGGATTCATTTTGGATTCTACTGCTCCTCTTATTCCGTCTGTACCAAAACGCCAGTCTAAAGGAAAGTAATCAGGTATTTTTTTTGAAGACATTAATTTAAGGTTATCTTAGTAAAAACCTTTCAACTTTGTTCTGCTGTATCCCCTACTGAAGGATCATTCTTTTCTTTGCTTTCAGTTTTATTTTCTTTTGAACCAGGGGCCCTGGGCTTTGCCCCTGCCATAATGTCATCTATCTGTTCCGAATCTAAAGTTTCGTACTCAACTAGTGATTGAGCCATTAAATGAAGACTATCTATATTTTCTTTTAATATATGAGTTGCTTGCTTATAACAATCAGAAATAATTAATTTCACTGCTTTATCAATTTTAGAAGCAGTTTCATCGGAAATATCTTGTTTAGCACTTCCAACGGATCTACCTAAAAAAGGTTCATCTGTTTCATCTCCGTACCGCATAGGACCCAACTCTTGAGAGAGACCCCATTTAGTGACCATATTGCGAGCTAATTCAGTTGCCCTTTCAATATCATTGGAAGCTCCAGTGGTTATTCCTTTTTCACCGTATACAATTTCTTCAGCTATTCTTCCGCCATATAGCCCACAGATTCTGTCAAGAAGAGATTGACGGCTGTGACTATACTTGTCTTCTTCAGGAAGAAAAACTGTTACCCCCAAAGCCCTTCCTCTTGGAATGATAGTTACCTTATAAACTGGATCGTGCTCTTCTAATAATCTTCCTACTATTGCATGACCCGCTTCGTGATAAGCAGTTTTAAGTTTATCTTTCTCAGATATAACCATAGATCTTCTCTCTGTACCCATCATTACCTTGTCTTTGGCAAAATCCATCTGTTCCATACCTACAAGTTTCTTTCCAGACCTTGCAGCAAATAGAGCTGCTTCATTTACTAGATTCGCTAAGTCTGCTCCTGTAAATCCTGGAGTCCCCCTGGCAATCACTGAGGGATCTACATCTTCGCCTATCGGAACTTTCTTCATATGAACTTTGAGAATTTGTTCTCTTCCTCTTATATCAGGAAGTGGAACAATTATTTGGCGATCAAATCTACCTGGTCTTAATAAAGCGGGATCCAGTACATCTGGTCTATTTGTTGCTGCGATTATGATAATGCCCTCATTTTGTTCGAAACCATCCATTTCAACTAGAAGTTGGTTGAGAGTTTGTTCTCTTTCATCATGTCCTCCACCTAAACCAGCGCCTCTATGTCTTCCAACAGCATCTATTTCATCTATAAAAACAATACAAGGAGCTTGTCTCTTGGCTTGCTCAAACATATCTCTAACTCTTGAAGCACCAACTCCTACAAACATTTCTACAAAGTCTGAACCAGAGATAGTGAAAAAAGGAACTTGAGCTTCTCCTGCAATAGCTCTTGATAACAAAGTTTTTCCTGTCCCAGGAGAACCTACCATCAATATTCCTGTAGGAATCTTTCCTCCTAATTTTTGGAACTTTGAGGGATCCCGAAGAAAATCCACTATTTCTTGTACTTCTTCTTTAGCTTCTTCTATCCCAGCTACATCAGTAAAGTTAGTCTTAACTTTACCTCCTTCTAACATTTTTGCTTTGCTCCTACCAAAACTCATAGGTCCAGATTTACCTGAAATTCCTCCCTGCATTTGTCGCATAAAGAAAATAAATACAGCAAGGATGATTAGAATTGGAAAACTGGCAACTAAAAGCTGTTTCAAAATAGACTGCTGTTCAGGTTTTTCTCCTATTACAGAGACCCTATGATCTCTTAGTATTTCGCTAAGGTCATCCTGTAAGAAAGGTGGCTTTACAGTCTCAAAATTCTTTCCATTAACAGTCTTGCCATTGATGGTGTAATTATCATTTTGAAATTCAACACTTAATACTTGATCACTTTCAACTTGAGCTAGAAATTCTGAATAACTAATTACTTCTTGTTTAGAATCAGAAGAAAAATTACTAAAAACAGTGAACATAGTCACCGCTATGAAAAGCCACATTAAAATATTTTTTACTAATTCACTCATTTTTCTTACCCATCCCCAGAATATAGGTTTCTTTAGAGTTTGCCCTAGAAGAATCTGGTTTTCTAATTTTAACCTTTTGGAAGTTAGTTTTCATATAAATCATCATATTATCAAAACTTTCACCATGGAATACTTTACATAAAGCATTCCCGTCTTCTTTTAGGAAATTATCTAAACTGCTCCTAATACTCAGAAGGAGATTGTTCATCAGGGCATCATCTCTTTCTGATATACCACTTATATTTGGGGCGATATCAGATAAAACAACATCAAAAGGAAGAATATTTTTATCAAAGTTTTCAAAGTCACTCTCTTTAAGCTTTTCCAATTCTTTATTAAGATAATTCACTCCCTTTAATGGCTCCATAATTTTTTTATCCACACTAAAAATAAATCCCTTTTTGCCCACTATTTGCAGACAAACTTGCGACCATCCGCCAGGACTGCTTCCAAGGTCTAAAATTCTTGAGCTTGGTTTTATGAAGTTATCTTTTTTTTGGATTTCTAAAAGTTTAAGGGCTGATCTTGATCTAAAGCCTCTAGCTTTAGCTAATTTCGAAAAAGCATCTCCTTTTCTGTATATTGCTTTAGATGATTTAGTCAAACTTAGATATGTTTTATAGATAATATCTCGTATTCTCTAGTACCGCCTGGGGTCTCTAGTTTCACTAAGTCTCCTTCAGACTTTCCTACAAGACTTCTCGATAAAGGAGAATTTACAGATATTGTCCCCAATTTAACATCGGCTTCATCTTCCCCGACTATCTTATAGGAGATTAACTTTCTTTCATCTAGATCTTTTAGTTCAACTGTGGTTCCAAAAATTACTGTTCCTGAATGTTCAATTAGGGTTGCATCTATAACTTGAGCATCCGCTAACTTATTCTCAATTTCTCTTATCCTTGATTCAATTAAACCCTGTTGTTCTTTAGCTGCGTGGTACTCTGCATTTTCTTTCAAATCACCATGTTCTCGAGCTTCAGCTATAGCTTTAACAACGTTATTCCTATCTTCAGACTTTAATTTTTGTAATTCTTGTCTAAGAGAGATCTCTCCCTCTTTTGTCATAGGATAACGGGACATAAGGTTAATTTTTTTTGTTTTTACAGTTTAGCATGAAGGTCTTGTAGTCGATCCACATTCCAGCTTTCCTTATTTCTTAATACTGAACAAAGCGCTCTCCCACCCTCAAGAGTAGTTGTGCAGTAAATTTTTTCTTCTAATGCTGTTCGTCTGATTGAAGCAGAATCAAGAATGGATTGTCTGCCTTCAGTGGTGTTAACCACTAATTGGATTTCTCCATTCTTCATCATATCTACGATGTGTGGCCTTCCCTCTGCAACCTTCTTAACAATGGTTACCGGAAGATCAATCTTAGAAATAAAACCTGCCGTACCTTTAGTAGCAACAATCTTAAAACCTAACTCATGAAATTCTTTAGCTAATTCTGCTACAAATACTTGGTCTGAGTTTCTTACACTTAGAAAAACACAACCTTCCGACGATATCTTTTTTCCCGCGCCAAGTTGAGCTTTTGCATAAGCCTCAGCAAAACTTTTTCCTATGCCCATGACTTCACCAGTTGATTTCATCTCCGGACCTAAGATTGGGTCAACACCCTGAAATTTTTCAAATGGGAGTATCGCTTCTTTAACTGAAAAATATTCAGGAATTATTTCTTTAGTAAACCCTTGCTTCTCCAACGAGATACCTGACATACACTTTGCCCCTATTTGTGCCAAAGAATTACCAATACATTTTGAAACAAAGGGAATAGTTCTAGAAGCTCGCGGATTTACTTCTAGTAGATAAAGCGTATTTTCATAAAGGGCTAATTGCACATTGATGAGTCCAATTGCTTTTATCCCCAAAGCAATAGATTTAACCATCTTGTAGATTTCTTCAATTAATCTTTCCTCTAAGTTGTATGGGGGCAGAGAGCAGGCTGAATCTCCTGAATGAATACCTGCTTGTTCAATATGTTGAAGGATACCTCCAATAACCACATCCTTGCCATCACAAACTGCTTCAACATCTAACTCAATAGCTTGATTTAAAAAACTATCCAATAAGACTGGGCTCTCTTCACTTGCTTCAACGGCATCTACTAAATAATTCTTTAAATCTTCTTGGTTGTAGACTATTTCCATAGCCCTTCCTCCAAGAACATAAGAAGGTCTGACTACCAATGGGAACCCTATTTCCCTAGAAACTTCAACCGCCTCTTCCAAGTTGGTAGCTAATCCATTAGGCGGTTGTTTCAGTTTTAGTTTTTGAACAAATTTTTGAAATCTCCCTCTGTCTTCTGCTATATCAATTGAGTCTGGAGATGTTCCCCAAATTGGAACACCATTTTCTTCTAGTTCTTTAGCTAATTTTAAAGGGGTTTGCCCTCCGTATTGAACTATAACTCCATATGGATTTTCTACCTCAGTTATAGCCAATACATCTTCCATGGTGATAGGCTCAAAATACAATCTATCCGAGACATCATAATCTGTTGACACTGTCTCTGGATTGCAATTTACCATTATTGATTCATACCCTTCCTCTTTCATTGCTAAAGCAGCATGAACACAACAATAATCAAATTCTATTCCTTGGCCTATCCTGTTTGGACCCCCACCTAAGACAATTACTTTCTTTTTATTATTAGAGGGGTTGGATTCACATTCCTCTTCATAGGTTGAATACATATAAGCTGTTGATGATTCAAATTCAGCTGCACAAGAATCTACTCTTTTAAATACTGGCTTAATATTAAGTTTTTTCCTTTTCTCTCTTACTGTCCTTTCATCTGTCTTAAGCAAAGAAGCTAATCTTTTATCAGAGAAGCCTTTCTTTTTTACTGACAAAAAATAGTCTTTTTCAATCGAGTTTAAAGACAAGCCCTGCAAAATCTGTTCTTCATTGACTAGGTCTTCAATTTGAGAAATAAACCATGGATCTATTTTGGTAAGATTAAATATTTCCTGAATTGATAAACCATTTCTTATAGCATCAGCTAAAAACCAGATCCTATCTGGGCTAGGTACAGAAAGTTCTTTCTTTAGAGTTGATAAATCTTGATTAGAAGGATCATAGATTTCGTTAAGACCTTCTTTACTTATCTCTAGTCCTCTAATGGCCTTTTGAAAGGATTCTTGAAAAGTTCTGCCTATCGCCATCACTTCTCCAACTGATTTCATTTGTGTTGTAAGCACGGGTTCTGCTTGAGGGAATTTTTCAAAATTGAATCTTGGAATTTTAGTAACAACATAATCTATAGCCGGTTCAAAGGAAGAAGGAATAATACCTCCAGTAATATCATTACGAAGTTCATCTAATGTGTACCCTACTGCAAGCTTTGCCGCAACTTTAGCAATAGGAAATCCTGTAGCTTTTGAAGCTAATGCTGAAGATCTAGAAACTCTCGGATTCATTTCTATGACTAACATCTCTCCGTCTTCAGGATTAATAGTAAATTGAACATTCGAACCTCCAGTCTCAACCCCAATTTCTCTCAGGATATCCATAGCGGCATTTCTCATTAACTGATATTCCTTGTCTGTCAGTGTCTGCGCAGGTGCAACGGTAATGGAGTCTCCTGTATGTACTCCCATTGGATCAATATTTTCTATACTACAAACGATGATGCAGTTATCATTCCTGTCTCTTACAACTTCCATCTCATATTCCTTCCACCCTTCAAGATATTCATCAATATAAATCTCAGAAGTAGGGGAAAGATCAAATCCTCTGGAACAAATTTCTTCAAATTCTTCAAGGTTATAAGCAACACCTCCTCCTGCTCCTCCCATAGTAAAGTTAGGTCTTAAAACACAAGGAAAGCCGATATCTTTCACAATCTTGTTAGCCTCTTTTGGGTTATGAGCTAAAGCTGCTTTAGGGGTCCTCAAACCAATTTTCTTCATTGCTTCAGAAAATAAATTCCTATCCTCAGCCTTATCTATTGCCTCTTTCGTAGCACCAATCATTTCCACTTTATGTCTTTTTAAAACCCCTTTTCTATCTAAATCCAATGCCGTATTTAACCCAGTTTGACCTCCCATAGTTGGTAAAATTACATCCGGTTTTTCCTTTTCTATTATTTTTTCTATTGTTTCCCACTGAACGGGTTCTATGTAGGTAGCATCAGCTAACGAAGGGTCTGTCATGATTGTTGCAGGGTTAGAATTAACTAAAATCACCCTATATCCATCTTCTTTTAGAGCTTTACAAGCTTGAGCACCAGAATAATCGAATTCACAAGCTTGGCCGATTACTATCGGTCCTGCACCCAGAATTAAAACGGAATTTATATCTGTTCTTTTAGGCATTAGGTTTTCTTCATATTTTCTAAAAACTTATCAAAAAGAGAGTTAATGTCATGAGGACCTGGGCTTGCTTCGGGATGACCCTGAAAACTAAAAAAAGGCAATTTTGTATGGGTAATTCCCTGAATTGTTCC